>NZ_JBPWAP010000018.1:0-94354 GCF_051776705.1 Bacillus cereus group sp. BceL291
GTATTAGGCACGCCGCCAGCGTTCATCCTGAGCCAGGATCAAACTCTCCAATAAAGTTAGTTTGTCTAGCATCTAAAATAAAAATTGACGTTTCACGTTGTTTGTTTCGTTTAGTTTTCAAAGTTCAATATCGCGTTTCAGCGACTTTTATAATATATCATAGTATATTATTTTCGTCAACAAGTTTTTTCGATAAGTTGTATCTCTCATTTGCTGACTCTGCCTATTATATAGGCTTTCTCTTCCCTATGCAAGTATTATTATAAAAAAATAAAGAGAGGGAAAATCCCCTCTCTTATTCTTCTGAAGAAACCTCTTCACTCGTTTCTTCTTCTTCATCTTTTTGTGCTTTTGCTACCGTCGCTACCTCTTGGTCTTCCTCTAATCGAATTAGACGAACACCTTGTGTATTACGTCCCATTTGAGAGATTTGATCAACTGGCATACGAATAATAACGCCTGCCGCTGTAATTAACATAATATCTTCTTCACCTGTAACAGATTTAACAGCTACTAATTTACCGTTCTTATCTGTAATGTTACAAGTTTTCAGACCTTTACCACCGCGGCTTTGCAGACGGTATTCATCAATCGGTGTACGCTTTCCGTAACCATTTTTCGTTACAATTAGAACATTTACATCCTCTTCGACAATTTCCATACCTACAACTTGGTCTTCATCGCCCAACGTAATAGCTTTAACACCTGCAGCATTACGTCCCATAGAACGAACATCTTGTTCATTGAAACGAATTAGCATACCGTTACTTGTCCCGACAATAATATCCTTATCACCCGATGTTAAACGTACAGATATTACCTCATCCTCTTCACGAAGAGAAATTGCAATTAAACCATTTGTACGTATATTTGCAAATGATGAAAGTGGCGTTCTCTTAGAAACCCCTTGTTTTGTCGTAAAGAATAAGAACTGATCGTCACCAAATTCACGAATCGGAATAATAGCGTTAATCCACTCACCCTTATCTACCCCTAATAGGTTAATAATTGGTAGTCCTTTTGCAGTACGACTATACTCTGGAATTTCATATCCTTTCGTACGGTATACTTTACCCTTGTTTGTAAAGAATAAAATATGATCATGAGTAGACGTTGTTAATAAATGTTCAACAAAGTCATCATCATTCGTACCCATTCCTTGCACACCACGTCCCCCACGGTTCTGTGTTTTGTACGTAGAAGCTGGTAACCTCTTAATATAACCGTTATGAGTTAACGTAATCGCAATGTTTTGTTCAGGAATTAAATCTTCATCTTCAATAAATTCCATACCGCCAATTGTAATTTCTGTTCGTCTCTTATCATTGAAACGCTCTTTTACTTCTGTTAATTCTTCACGAATAATCTCAAGAACTTTTTCTTCATCTGCTAAAATCGCTTTTAATTCAGCAATTAACTTCATTAAGTCTTGATATTCTTGCTCAATTTTTTCACGTTCTAATCCAGTTAAGCGTTGCAGACGCATATCTAAAATCGCTTGCGCTTGTTTCTCACTTAAACCAAAACGTTCCATTAAGCCTTGCTTGGCAATATCTGCCGTTTTTGAACTACGAATTAACGTAATAACTTCATCAAGATGATCTAAAGCAATTCGTAATCCTTCTAAAATATGAGCACGTGCTTCTGCTTTTTCTAATTCATAAGCAGTACGTCTACGAATTACTACCTTCTGATGCTCTAAATAATGATATAGATTTTGTTTTAAATTTAGTACTTGTGGCTCCCCATTTACAAGAGACAACATATTAATACCGAAACTTGTTTGAAGCGCTGTATGTTTATATAGATTGTTTAATAGTACGTTTGCATTAGCATCACGACGTACTTCCATGACAATACGCATACCATTACGATCTGATTCATCACGTAAATCTGTAATACCTTCAATTTTCTTATCGCGAACTAATTCTGCGATTTTTTCAATTAATCGTGCCTTATTAACTTGATAAGGTAGTTCAGTTACGATAATAGATTGTTTACCGTTTGACTTCTCTTCAATTTCAACCTTAGCACGAAGCATAATGGAACCGCGACCTGTTTCATAAGCTCTTCGAATTCCACTTCTTCCTAAAATTAAACCTGCCGTCGGAAAGTCTGGACCGGGAATGTATTCCATTAATTCCGCGATAGTAATATCAGGATTATGACTTAATGCCAGCACACCATCAATTACTTCGCCAAGCTGATGCGGCGGTATATTTGTTGCCATACCAACAGCAATACCTGTTGTACCGTTTACTAATAAATTAGGGAAACGCGCTGGTAGTACTATCGGTTCTCTTTCGGAACCATCATAGTTATCTTGATAATCAATTGTATTTTTTGAAATATCACGTATTAATTCCATAGAAATCTTAGACATTCTTGCCTCTGTATAACGCATTGCAGCTGCTGAATCTCCATCTACAGAACCGAAGTTACCATGCCCATCTACAAGCATATAACGTTGACTAAAATCTTGCGCCATACGTACCATTGTTTCATAAACGGCTGAATCACCATGAGGGTGATACTTACCGATTACTTCACCGACAATACGTGCTGATTTCTTATACGCTTTATCAGCTGTAATTCCTAAATCATTCATCGCATATAAAACCCTACGATGTACAGGTTTTAATCCATCACGAACATCTGGTAATGCACGAGATACGATAACACTCATTGCGTAATCTAAAAATGAGGTACGCATTTCATGACTAATATTAATTTCTCGAATTCGTGCTTGTTGTTGATTGTCTGACATCAACGAGCACCTCCTCTTACATTTCCGTTACACATACATTGATTTATATGTAGAAGACAGGAATACTTAGATTCCTGTCATTACTCATTTAAATATCAAGGTTCTTCACGTATTTTGCATTCTCTTGGATAAAGTTACGACGTGGCTCTACTTTATCTCCCATTAAAATTTCAAATGTTTCGTCTGCTTCAATTGCATCTTGAAGGGAAACTTGAAGTAATGAACGTACTTCTGGATCCATTGTCGTCTCCCATAGCTGAGTTGGATTCATTTCCCCTAGACCTTTATAACGCTGAATCCCTGGCTTAGGTTGGGCCGGTAATTCTGCTAAGATTTTTTCAAGTTCCTTATCGTTGTAAGCATATTGAATTTTTTTACCTTGTTGTATTTTAAACAACGGCGGCTGTGCAATATAGATATAACCACACTCAATTATTTGACGCATATAACGATAGAAGAACGTTAATAATAGGGTACGAATATGTGCACCATCAACATCGGCATCGGTCATAATAATAACCTTATGATAGCGTGCTTTTTCAATATCGAAGTCTCCACCAATATTTGTACCAATCGCCGTAATAATTGTACGAACTTCATCATTTGATAAAATCTTATCTAAGCGTGCCTTTTCCACATTAATAATTTTACCCTTCAGCGGTAAAATTGCTTGGAAATGACGATCGCGTCCTTGTTTTGCAGATCCACCCGCAGAGTCACCCTCTACGATGTAAATTTCACTAATTGCTGGATCTTTCGAAGAGCAATCAGCTAATTTACCAGGTAAACTTGAAACTTCTAACGCACTCTTTCGACGTGTCAATTCACGCGCTTTTTTCGCAGCTACACGTGCACGTGCAGCCATCGTACCTTTTTCTACAATTTTTCGCGCTACATTAGGATTTTCTAGTAAGAACTTTTCAAACGCCTCTGAGAATACAGACTCTGTAATTGTTCTCGCTTCACTATTCCCAAGTTTTGTCTTCGTTTGTCCTTCAAATTGTGGATTTGGATGCTTGATTGATACAATTGCTGTTAAACCTTCACGAACATCCTCACCAGTTAAATTACTGTCCGCATCTTTTAAAATGCTATTTTTACGACCATAGTCGTTGATTACACGAGTTAAAGCTGTTTTAAAACCTACCTCATGTGTACCACCTTCATACGTATGGATGTTATTCGTAAATGAGTAAATATTATTTGTGTATCCCTCGTTATATTGAAGAGAAACCTCAACCTGAATACCATCTTTTGAACCTTCTACGTACACAGGCTCTTCATGAATTGGTTGTTTTGAGCGATTTAAATGCTCAACGTATGATTTAATTCCACCTTCGTAATGGAATTCTTTCTTTTGCTTATGTTCACGTTTATCTTCAATTGTTAATTTAATATTACGATTTAAAAACGCTAATTCACGCATACGAGTTGCTAGCGTATCAAAATCGTATACTGTTGTTTCTTGGAAAATTTCCGGATCTGGTTTAAATCGAGTTATTGTTCCTGTTTGATCTGTGTCACCAATGACTTTTAAATCCGCAACCGGAATACCTCTTTCGTATTTTTGGTAATGGATTTTACCTTCACGATGTACAAATACTTCTAATTCTGTTGATAGAGCATTTACAACCGATGCCCCAACACCATGTAAACCACCAGAAACTTTATAACCGCCACCGCCAAATTTACCACCGGCGTGGAGAACAGTCATAATAACTTCTACAGCTGGACGTCCCATTTTTTCTTGTATACCAACCGGAATACCACGCCCATTATCCGTTACACGAATACTATTATCTTCTTCGATACTAACATTAATTTCATCACAATAACCTGCAAGTGCTTCATCAATACTATTATCTACGATTTCCCACACAAGATGGTGAAGCCCTTTTCCACTTGTAGATCCAATATACATACCAGGGCGTTTCCGAACTGCCTCTAGTCCTTCAAGCACCTGTATCTGACTTTCATCATATGCATTTTCTTGCATTTGCTTTTGTTCCATTGACACAAAGATCACCTACTTTTCCATTTAAACAGGGGTTATTCCCTATCTATTTCACAATCTACAGTGCCGTTCGTTACATGAATTGTTTTCGCTTCTTTTAATGTTTCGTGTTCAATTCCGTCGACACTCGTCGTTGTAACAAATGTTTGCACTTTTCCTTGAATTGTATTTAAAAGATGTGATTGACGATAATCATCTAATTCTGATAAAACATCATCCAACAAAAGGATTGGATATTCTTTAACCTCTGAATAAATCAATTCAATTTCAGCTAATTTTAGGGATAGTGCGGTCGTTCGTTGTTGTCCTTGCGAACCAAAGACTTGAACATTTTTACTATTAACGAAGAATTGTAAATCGTCACGATGAGGACCAATTAAAGTCGTACCACGGAAAATTTCACGTTGTTTCACAGATTGAAAACTTTCATAGTATACTTCTTTTATTTTCGACAAATCCATTGATTCTGATACATCTACACTTGGTTTATAGACAATTTCTAACTCTTCTAATCCACGGCTTATACCTTGATGAATTGGAGCTGCCCATTCCTGTAGCAAATGCAAAAATTCAAAACGTTTTTGCAGTATTTTCGCACCATGCTCAATTAGTTGAAGTGTAAATACATCCAACATCGTTTCCTCATTCTTACTATTCCCTTGCATTTTTTTCAACAAGTGATTTCGTTGCGTGAGCACCTTTTGATATTGACTTAATTCATACAAATATACAGGAGCTATTTGTCCTAATTCCATATCTAAAAAGCGTCTTCTTACTTGAGGGCTTCCTTTTACAAGATTTAAATCTTCTGGGGCAAACATGACAACGTTCATCACGCCAATATATTGACTTAACTTTTGTTGTTCAAGTTGATTTAATTTTGCCTTTTTACCTTTTTTCGAAATATTTAATTCCAAAGACAAAGAACTGTTTCTTTTTTGTAATTTCCCCTTTATTTGACCAAAATCTTCATCCCAGCGGATAAGTTCGCGATCATTAGAGGTTCTATGAGATTTCGCCATCGCTAAAACATAAATAGCTTCCATCAAATTTGTTTTCCCTTGTGCATTTTCGCCGATAATTACATTTACCTTATCTTCAAAGGAAAGCTCTAATTTTTCATAATTGCGATAGTTTTTTAATTGTATTTCTGAAATAAACAAAGGGCTCCCCCTTTATGCCTGAACTTGGAAAGTTCCGCTTCCTGGAATTTCAATAACATCATTCGCATATAGTTTGCGACCTCTTCTATTTTCAAGTTCGTTGTTCACGTACACTTCATATTCTTGTAAAAACCATTTTACAGCGCCACCTGTATCAATTACATCAGCTAACTTTAAAAATTGTCCTAGTGTAATATACTCTGTTGAAATTTTAATACGTTTCATAAAATCGCTCACTTTCTGAAAGTGTTCATTCTTTCATTGTACTAAATAAACTAGCATTAGGAAAGTAATACCCAAAAATCAAATAAGGGCCACTAGCATCTTTAAACTAGCAACCCTTATTCCTTACCTAGTAAGTACGAACCGGTAAAATTAATTGAATAATTGAATCATCATTTACTGTACGAATTAAGAACGGTCTCATTGCCCCAGTAAAGCTAACTTTAATCTCTGTACTATCCAAAGCTTTTAATGCATCCATCATATATTTTGCACTAAAAGATATTTTTAACTCTTCTCCATCTACTTTTTCGCATTGTACTTCTTCGACAACTTTTCCGATTTCTGGTGAATTCGAAGAAATCTCTAGCATTTCTTGCTCTAAAGTTGATAATTTAACAACGTTATTGCGGCCATCTCTTGCTAATAGTGAAGCACGATCAATTGCTTGTAGGAATTCTTTTGTATTTACAAAAATATCCGTTTTACTCTCTGCTGGAATTAAACGTGTCGTATCAGGATAATTTCCTTCTAACAATCTTGAGAAGAATAATAAATGTTTTGTACGGAATAATACTTGATACTCCGTAATAACGATATCTACCATTTCTTCAGACTCATCTAAAATTTTACTTAATTCATTTAAGCTCTTACCTGGAATAACAACATTAGCTTGGAATTCATCTGCAATGTTATGTCCTTCAATTTTTGCTTTTCGAAGTGCCAGTCTATGACTATCTGTTGCAATACAAGTTAACTCGCTATTATATACCTTCCAGTTTACACCTGTCAAGATCGGTCTTGTTTCAGAAGTAGAAACTGCAAATACAGTTTGTCTGATCATATGCTTAAGTAAATCTGTTGGTATCTTAAATACATGATGTTCTTCAATCTGTGGCAATAACGGATATTCTGCAGAATCTAAACCATTTAAGTTAAACTCTGATTTTCCAGATTTTATTTTTGTCATAAAATGATTTTCTACAGAAATTTCGACAGTGTCTTTAGGTAGTTTTTTTACAATCTCACTAAAATATTTTGCCTGTAAAACAATGCTTCCTGATTGAGCAATTTCTACGATTTCTTTTCCATCTTCTTCGACTGGAATAAACGATTCAATAGAAATATCAGCATCGCTTCCTGTTAATGTAACCCCTTCTTCAGTAGCTACAACTTTAATTCCCGTAAGGATGGGGATTGTTGTACGAGAAGAAACTGCCTTCATTACATCTTGTACACCTCTTACAAGATAGTCTTTTTGTATTGTAAAACGCATAAAGAAAAACCTCCGGTAAGTATAAGATTTTATTTAATTAATAAAGATAAAAAAATAGTAGTAATAGTAATAGGGCTTGTGGATATGTGGATAACCCCTATAAAGGATGTAAAAACAGTCTATCTACATGTGGATAGACTGTGCGTAAAACAAGGTAAGTTATTCACACTATTCAGCTACTACTTTAAAATACCATTAATTTCTTCAACTTGCTTTTGTAATTGCGTATCGGTTTTTAGTAGTTTAGAGATTTTTTCATGGGCATGGATAACTGTTGTATGATCACGTCCACCAAATTCTTCACCTATTTTTGGTAAAGAGGAATCTGTAAGCTCGCGCGATAAATACATTGCAATTTGGCGAGGAAACGCAACTGATTTGGTACGTTTTTTCGCTTTAAAATCTTCTAATTTCACTTGATAAACATCCCCAACAGCTTTTTGAATATCATAAATAGAGATAATTTTTGGCTTAGAATTTGGAATAATATCTTTAAGTGCTTCAGCTGCTAAATCAGCATTAATATCTTTATTAATTAAAGATGAATAAGCTACAACTCGGATAAGTGCACCTTCTAATTCACGAATATTTGAATCAATTTGATTTGCGATATAAAGCATAACTTCATTTGGTATATCAAGCCCTTCAGCTTTTGCTTTTTTGCGCAAAATCGCAATTCGTGTCTCTAAATCTGGCGGCGTAATATCTGTAATAAGCCCCCATTCAAAGCGGGAACGAAGACGATCTTCTAAAGTCGGAATTTCTTTTGGTGGTCGATCACTAGAAATTACAATTTGTTTACTTTCTTCGTGTAATGCATTAAATGTATGGAAAAACTCTTCTTGAGTTTGTTCTTTTCCAGCAAGAAATTGAATATCATCTATCAATAAAACATCTACGTTGCGATATTTATTACGAAAATCAACAGCCTTATTATCACGAATAGAGTTAATAAATTCATTTGTAAATTTTTCTGATGATAAATATACAACTTTTGCATTTGGATTATGTTCAATTACATAATGACCAATTGCGTGCATTAAATGCGTCTTTCCAAGCCCAACTCCCCCGTAAATAAAGAGTGGGTTATACGCTTTAGCTGGCGCCTCGGCTACAGCTAATGAAGCTGCATGGGCAAAACGGTTACCAGAGCCGATAACAAATGTATCAAATGTATATTTTGGATTTAACATGCTCTGTGGTAAATGAGCTGAATCATCTTGTGCTGGATTCGGCTTAACTGGAGGCAGATCAATATCCTCTTCAGCTTGACTTTGAGGAATAATAAAGCGAATTGCTAATTTTGCCCCTGTTAAATCGTATAGTGTTTCTGAAATTAGTTCGGAGTAATGAGATTCTAGCCAGTCACGAGCAAATTCATTTGGAGCTGTAATCGTTAATACGTCTTTCTTCAAGTTATGAGCCGTTGTTGATTTTAACCATGTCTCATAACTAGGCTTGCTTACCTTTTTTTCTAATTCTTTTAAGGCACTATTCCATAAATCAGAGATATTTTCCAAAGGTGTCCCTCCTTTACTAAGATGGTAAAAGAATAAGGTTGCGCAACAAATGTACAACCCAATAAATATAAAATGTATATTTATACGAAACGTATTTTAAAACCTAAAAACGTCGTTTGTATATGAGATAGGGTTTTCGACAAAAAAATCACATGTGGACAACTATTTACCCACATGTGATTAAAACTGTCCACATGTTATACACAAACTGTGGATAAAATAAAGGTGTGGAAAACTTATTCAAAGTGAAAACACAACTATAATATCAAAAAAAAGTGGCTATAGCAATGAATTTAAGAAAGTTATCCACAAAATCAATACCTTGTGGAATAAACTTGTCCACAACACGATATACTGTGTAAAAGTGCGAAAAAAGTTTGTGGATATAAAAAACGTGAAAAAACATTTATCCACAAGGAAATATAGGTGCTGTGTAAAAGTATGTGAATAGGTTCAAAATGAATATTTGATGAAAATTTCTAGAACCATTGACATTTTCCTAGTTGATTAACTATAATTTATAGGACTGTCTTTAACAGATATTCCTCAGGGAGGTGTCATATAATGAAAAGAACTTACCAACCAAATAAACGTAAGCGCAGCAAAGTACATGGTTTCCGCAGCCGTATGAGCACAGCGAACGGACGTAAAGTGCTAGCAGCTCGTCGTCGTAAAGGAAGAAAAGTATTATCTGCGTAGACCACTGATCGTTCAGTGGTCTTTTTTTCTAATAATAGTGAATTTCCGCTGATGAAATACAGGAGTGTCAATTGATATGAAGAAAAAACATCGTATAAAGAAGAATGATGAATTCCAGGCGGTTTTTCAAAAAGGAAAATCAAATGCGAATCGTCAGTTTGTTGTATACCAATTAGATAAAGAAGAACAGCCAAACTTTCGCATCGGCCTTTCTGTTAGCAAGAAAATTGGAAATGCAGTAGTTCGTAATCGAATTAAGCGCATGGTCCGTCAGGCTATTACAGAGTTAAAAGATGAGATAGATTCTGGGAAAGATTTTGTTATAATAGCAAGGAAGCCTTGTGCAGAGATGACATATGAAGAAGTAAAGAAAAGCTTAATTCATGTCTTTAAACGCTCTGGTATGAAAAGAATAAAAAAGTAGCGTAAGGAAATGAATTACACTATATACATACCGATACAAGGAGGAGTAGGCTTTGAAAAAGAAATTAGGTTTACTAGCCATGGTCGTTGCATTAATGGCGATTGCCACCGGTTGTAGTGAAACGGGTCAGCCGATTACATCGAAAAGTACTGGGATTTGGAATGAATATTTCGTATATCCGCTTTCTCAGTTAATCACGTATTTTGCCGACTTATTTAACAGTAATTACGGTTTAGCAATTGTTATTACAACTCTTATCATTCGTTTTGCATTATTACCACTAATGATTAAACAAACGAAGAGTACGAAAGCGATGCAAGCGTTACAACCGGAAATGGTGAAGTTAAAAGAGAAATATAGCTCTAAAGATCAAGCAACACAGCAAAAACTGCAGCAAGAAATGATGCAGTTATATCAAAAAAATGGTGTAAATCCATTAGCTGGTTGTTTACCAATCTTTATTCAAATGCCAATTCTGTTCGCTTTTTATCATGCAATTATGAGAACAGCTGAAATTAAACAACATAGTTTCTTATGGTTCGATTTAGGACATGCAGACCCGTTCTATATCTTACCGGTCGTTGCAGCAATTACGACATTTATTCAGCAAAAGCTTGCAATGGCAGGAACAGCTGGTCAAAATCCGCAAATGGCAATGATGCTTTGGCTTATGCCGATTATGATTTTAATCTTTGCAATTAACTTCCCAGCCGCATTATCACTTTACTGGGTTGTTGGTAATATCTTTGGTATTGCTCAAATGTACTTTATCAAAGGGCCAGAAATTAAGGCTAGCAAAGCTGGAGGCTCAAGCAAGTGAGTGTAATTACTGCTAAAGGACAAACAGTCGAGCTGGCAGTAGAGGATGCTTTAAGGCAATTAAATACATCAAAAGATCGAGTAGATATAAATATTGTCGATGAGGGTAAAAGAGGATTCTTAGGTTTATTTGGGAATCGTCCTGCAGTAGTAGAAGTTGTATTGAAGAAAGATCCAATTCAAGAATGTGAAGAATATTTAAGAAATGTTATTCACGATATGGGTGTGGAAGTTGAGATTAGTAAAATTGTAAAAGGACGCGAAATTGAATTTACAATTTCTGGTGATAATGTAGGTGTTTTAATTGGGAAAAGAGGTAATACATTGAACTCTTTACAGTATTTAACAAAACTTGTCGCGAATCGTAACACGAAGCAGTATATCGGTATTACACTAGATGCTGAAAATTATCGTAGTAAAAGAAAAAGTACGTTAGAATCACTTTCTTATCGATTAGCGAAACAAGTATTTAATACGAAAAAAAGAGTTATTTTAGAACCGATGCCATCTTTTGAACGAAAAATTATTCATCAGGCATTATCAAATCATCAAGGTATCAATACAACTTCTGAAGGAAATGAACCACATCGGCATGTTGTAATATCTCCTAAATGACCGGTTGCTCAAATGAGTGCCGGTTTTTTTGAGCGGAAAATAGATGTGGATAACTAAAAAACACTAAACTTATCCACTGTGAATAAGTTTAGTGTTTTTTACATGGGGATATAATAAAATGAGTTATTCTTCTTTTGTAGATAGGTTCGTTATGGTATCCTAATAATTTAGTGAAAGAAATAATCATGTTGAAATAGAGATAAATAAGCAAGTGAGGTGAAAGGACATGGAATTTGATACAATTGCTGCGATTTCCACAGCGCTTGGAGAGGGTGCAATTGCCATTGTTCGAGTAAGTGGGGATGATGCGGTTGAGAAAGTTAATCGTATTTTTAAGGGGAAGGATTTAACAGAGGTTCCTTCTCACACTATTCATTATGGTCATATTGTTGATTTAGATACAAATCAAGTTATTGAAGAAGTTATGGTGTCTATTATGCGCGCACCAAGGACTTTTACACGTGAAAATATAGTGGAAATTAACTGTCACGGTGGACTTGTTTCAGTAAATAAAGTATTGCAACTTATTCTAGCACAAGGAGTACGATTGGCAGAACCGGGCGAATTTACAAAACGTGCTTTTTTAAATGGACGTATCGATTTATCACAAGCAGAAGCTGTTATGGATTTGATTCGAGCAAAAACAGATCGTGCGATGAATGTAGCAATTAATCAAATGGAAGGGCGATTATCTAAATTAATTGGTCTTTTGCGTCAAGAAATATTAGAAACATTAGCTCATGTTGAGGTAAATATAGATTATCCAGAATACGATGATGTAGAAGAGATGACACATAATATTTTAATTGAGAAAGCGACGCATGTTCGTTCGGAAATCGAAAAAATATTAGAAACATCAAAACAAGGGAAAATTTTACGTGAGGGTATTGCTACAGCAATTATCGGTAGACCCAACGTTGGGAAATCATCGTTATTAAATAGTCTTGTTCAGGAGAAAAAGGCAATTGTAACTGATATTGCAGGAACAACTCGTGATGTTATTGAAGAGTACGTTAACGTGCGTGGTGTACCTCTTAAACTTATAGATACAGCCGGTATTCGGGAGACAGAAGATGTTGTTGAACGAATTGGTGTGGAACGTTCAAAAGAAATGATGAGCCAAGCGGATTTAGTATTAGTTGTTGTCAACTATAGCGAGGCTTTAACAAATGAGGATGAAGATCTATTCCGTGCGGTACAAGGAAAAGACTTTATTGTTATTGTGAATAAGACTGATTTACCGCAAGCGATTGATATGGAACGTGTTACAGAGTTAGCCGCGGGAAATCGTGTTATTACAACATCCTTAATTGAGGAACAAGGAATAGATGAACTCGAAAAGGCAATAGCTGATTTATTCTTTGAAGGAACAATCGATTCTGCAGATATGACATATGTTTCTAATGCGAGACATATTGGATTATTAACACAAGCAGGAAAAACAATCGGTGATGCAGTTGAGGCGATTGAAAATGGTGTACCAATTGATATGGTACAAATTGATTTAACAAGAACGTGGGAAATACTTGGTGAAATTACTGGGGACACAGTGCATGAAAGCTTAATTGACCAGTTGTTCTCTCAATTTTGTTTAGGAAAATAATATAGTGAAGTTGTAGAAAGATAGAGATTATTAGGAGGAATAAACAATGGGATACAATGCCGGTTCATACGATGTCATAGTAATCGGTGCAGGTCATGCAGGATGTGAAGCTGGTCTTGCGGCAGCACGAATGGGCTCAAAAACATTAATGTTAACAATTAACTTGGATATGGTAGCATTCATGCCATGTAACCCTTCTGTTGGTGGACCAGCAAAAGGGATTGTTGTTCGTGAAATTGATGCATTAGGCGGAGAAATGGGACGTAATATTGATAAAACTCATATTCAAATGCGTATGCTAAATACAGGTAAGGGACCAGCCGTACGTGCACTTCGAGCGCAAGCTGATAAATTCTCTTACCAACATGAATTAAAGAAAACAATTGAAGAAACACCAAACTTAACGTTGTTCCAAGGAATGGTAGAGCGTTTAATCGTTGAAGAAGGTGTATGTAAAGGGGTAGTTACACAAGCTGGTGCAGAATATACAGCAAAAACAGTTGTAATTACAACTGGAACATTTTTACGCGGCGAGATTATCATGGGCGACTTAAAATATTCAAGTGGTCCAAATAACCAGCAACCGTCTATTACATTATCTGAGCATTTAGAGGAGCTTGGATTTGATCTTGTGAGATTTAAAACAGGGACACCTCCTCGTGTAAACAGTAATACAATTGACTACAGTAAAACAGAAATTCAACCAGGTGATGATAAGCCACGTGCATTCTCTTTTGAAACAACGAAATTTATTATGGATCAAATTCCATGTTGGTTGACATATACAAGTACAGAAACACACCGTTTAATAGATGAAAATTTACATCGTTCAGCTATGTATTCTGGTATGATTAAAGGAACAGGTCCTAGATACTGTCCTTCTATTGAAGACAAAGTAGTAAGATTTAATGATAAACCACGTCATCAAATTTTCTTAGAGCCAGAAGGGCGTAATACACAAGAAGTATATGTACAAGGTTTATCCACAAGCTTACCAGAAGATGTACAACGTGACATGCTTAGAACAATTCCAGGCCTAGAAAATGTTGAAATGATGCGTACAGGTTATGCAATTGAATATGATGCAATTGTGCCAACACAACTATGGCCAACACTTGAAACGAAAAAGATTAAAAATTTATATACAGCAGGACAAATTAATGGAACTTCTGGTTACGAAGAGGCGGCCGGACAAGGGCTTATGGCTGGAATTAATGCAGCATGCCGTTCTTTAGGTAAAGAAGAAGTTGTTTTAGGTCGCGAGGATGCTTATATTGGCGTCTTAATTGATGATCTTGTAACGAAAGGTACAAATGAACCATATCGTTTATTAACGTCTCGTGCAGAATACCGTCTATTATTACGCCACGATAATGCTGATCTTCGTTTAACTGAAGTTGGTCGTAAAATTGGATTAATTAAAGAAGAGCGCTATGAGCGATTTACAAATAAAAAATTACAAATTGAACAGGAAAAGGAACGTTTAAGCAGCATTATTATTAAACCACGTCCTGAAGTTCAAGAATTAATTCGCAATATTGGCGGAAGTGAATTGAAAGATGGAATACGTGCAAGTGACTTATTACGTCGTCCAGAGATGACATATGAGCATATTCATCTTTTAGTACCAAGTGAAGTAGAATTAAGTGATGAAGTTAAAGAACAAGTTGAAATTCAGATTAAGTATGAAGGATATATTGAAAAATCTTTACAGCAAGTAGAGCGTATGAAGAAAATGGAGAATAAAAAAATCCCTGTAGATATTGATTATGATGCGATTTCTAGCATTGCTTCAGAAGCTAGACAGAAATTGAAAGATGTTCGTCCACTTTCAATGGGGCAGGCTTCACGTATTTCTGGCGTAAATCCAGCGGATATTTCCATTTTACTTGTGTATATAGAACAAGGAAAAATTGCACGCGTATCGAACCAATAAATAGTAAGGAGATATTGCTAGATGAACATAGAACAATTTCAATCTATGCTAGAAGAGAAGGGAATCACCCTCTCTTCTAGACAGTTAGAGCAGTTCAAAATCTACTTTGAAACATTAGTAGAGTGGAATGAAAAAATGAACTTAACGGCTATTACAGAAAAAGAAGAAGTATATTTAAAACACTTTTTTGATTCCATTACAGCTGCTTTTTATTATGATTTTTCAAAACCATTCTCAATTTGCGATGTTGGTGCAGGTGCTGGATTCCCAAGTATTCCTTTAAAAATTTGTTTCCCGCATTTAAAAATAACAATTGTAGATTCGTTGCAAAAACGTATTAATTTCTTAAATCACTTAGCACAAAAGTTAGAATTAAGTGATGTTGCATTTTGTCATGATCGTGCTGAAACATTTGGGAAAAAAGAAGGTGTACGTGAATCATACGATATTGTAATGGCACGTGCAGTTGCGCGTCTTTCTGTATTAAGTGAGCTATGTTTACCGCTTGTAAAAGTTGGAGGAACATTCATTGCAATGAAAGGTGCAGCAGCAAACGAAGAAATTGAAAATGGTAAGTATGCTTTAGAGGTGCTAGGCGGAGAGTTAAAAGAGATGTCTACGTTCCAATTACCGTTTGAAGAGAGTGAACGTAATATTTTATTAATCGAGAAAAAGCGCAAGACACCAAAGAAATATCCACGCAAACCGGGAACACCCAATAAATTACCTATTGAAAAATAAATCTTATTAGACGTAAGATTAAATTATATAAATGAAAACGTAAATGTTTCATAGGAAACATTTTATGGAGAATAGTCAATAGGCCTAAAAGGTGGTGGAATATGTATGAAAAATACGTTTTCTCGTTTATTTGGCTTTGGAGATAAAGAGAGCGAATTCGAATTACAAGACGAAAGCCATGAAGAGATAGATAAAAAGGTATATGAAGAAATACAAGAAATTCCGATAGTAAATATTACCCCTAACCGTTATCAACCAAGAACAGTTTTTGATGATGCGCGTATTGATGAGCTAGCATTAACAATTCGTACACATGGACTTATTCAGCCGATTGTTGTAAGGCAATATGAGGATGATAAGTACGAGATTATTGCTGGAGAAAGACGTTTTCGCGCGGCAACAAAGTTAGGTTGGGAAAAGGTTCCTGCAATTATAAAGAACTTAAATGATACAGAGACAGCTTCTGTAGCTTTAATTGAAAACTTGCAACGTGAGGAACTAACGGCAATCGAGGAAGCTGTGGCATATCAAAAGCTGATTGAGTTACATAATTTAACACAAGAAGCATTGGCACAACGACTTGGAAAAGGACAATCTACAATCGCAAATAAGTTGCGATTGTTAAAGTTGCCTGAAGAAATAAAAAGTGCATTATTAGAAAAAAGCATTACAGAACGTCATGCCCGCGCTCTCATTCCTTTAAAAAATGAGGAATTACAACTGAAAGTTTTACAGGAAATTGTGGAGAAACAACTAAATGTAAAGCAAACAGAAGAACGAATTGCGAAGTTACTAGAGGAAGCGAAACCGAAGCGTAAGGCAAAGCAAAAAGCAGTAAGTCGAGATACGAGGATTGCTATGAATACAATTAGACAATCTTTACAAATGGTTACTGAAAGTGGTTTGAATGTTAATTCTGAGGAAGAAGAATTTGATGAGTACTATCAAATTACAATTAAAATTCCAAAGAAAAAATAATAATGACGTGCTAGAGACCTTATCCTATTGGAGAGGTCTCTTTTACTATATTTTCTTGTTAAATGAAGAAGGAGTTTAGAAATAAATTTTGAAGTTTAATAAAGGACGTAAAAGAAAAAGTTTTATTTCATGTTACAATAAACGTAATTGTTACTAGAATAAGATAGAAAGGTTGAAAGTAGGTGACATCATGGGAAAAATCATTGCTATTGCTAATCAAAAAGGCGGTGTTGGAAAAACAACAACATCTGTTAATTTAGGGGCTGGATTGGCGCAAGTAGGTAAAAAAGTCCTTCTTGTAGATATTGATGCTCAAGGAAATGCAACGACTGGTGTGGGAATTGAAAAATCTGAATTAGATCAATGTATTTACAACGTTCTTGTGGAAGATGCAGATGTTCAAGGGGTTATACAGAAAACCGCAACTGAAAACTTAGATGTTCTACCCGCTACAATTCAATTAGCTGGTGCTGAAATTGAATTGGTACCGACTATTTCCCGGGAAGTACGTTTGCAAAGAGCATTACAGCCAGTTCGTGATGAATATGACTATATTATTATCGACTGTCCCCCATCTTTAGGGTTATTAACGATTAATGCATTAACAGCAGCAGATTCTGTTATTATTCCTGTACAGTGTGAATATTACGCACTAGAAGGGTTAAGTCAGCTATTAAATACAGTTCGACTTGTACAAAAACATTTAAATAAAAATTTAGCAATTCAAGGTGTATTGTTAACAATGTTGGATGCCCGTACAAATTTAGGAATCCAAGTTATAGATGAAGTGAAAAAGTATTTTAGGGATAAAGTATATCGCTCGATTATTCCGCGTAATGTACGCTTGAGCGAGGCTCCAAGTCATGGGAAACCTATTATGCAGTATGACGCTAAATCAAGAGGAGCAGAAGTATATATAGATTTAGCAGAGGAAGTGATTGCAGGTGGCTAAAGGATTAGGAAGAGGAATTAATGTGTTTTTTCCTGATTTAGATGTGAAAGAAGAGGAAACAATTCAGGAGATTCTTGTAACTGAATTAAGGCCGAATCCATATCAACCGCGTAAACACTTTAACAAAGAGGCGATTCAGGAATTAGCAATTTCGATTAAGGAACACGGTATTCTACAACCATTAATTGCTAGGAAGAGTATTAAAGGATATGAAATTGTTGCAGGTGAAAGACGATTTCGTGCTGCGAAAGAGGCTGGTTTAGAAAAAGTACCTGCGGTTGTAAGACAATTAACTGAACAGCAAATGATGGAATTTGCTTTGTTAGAAAACTTACAACGAGAAGATTTAAATCCTATGGAAGAGGCAATGGCATACCAGATGTTAATGAATGAGCTAAATGTAACGCAAGAACAATTAGCGAAACGTCTTGGTAAAAGCAGACCTTACATTGCAAATTATACTAGGTTATTAAGCCTACCTTCTTTCGTACAAGATATGATTGCAAATGGTCAACTTTCAATGGCGCATGGGAGAACTTTACTTACGATAAAAGATGAAGAACAATTGGAGTCCTTATTGAAACGCATTGAAAAAGAAGGATTAAATGTTCGTCAATTAGAGAAAATCGTCCAAGAGATTAATCAACACGTTTCACGTGAAACAAAAAAAGTGAAAAAAGAGCGAAATATATTTTTCGTAGAACGTGAAACGTTCTTAAGAGAAAAGTTTGGCACAGATGTAAAAATTAAAGAGACGAAAAAAGAAAAAGGTAAAATCGAAATTGAATTTTTTAATAAAGAAGATTTAAATCGTATTTTAGAACTATTAGCACAGAAAAATTAAAAAGCAAACCATCTTATTATTTATAGATGGTTTGCTTTTTTTAATGCGGATAATTTTTGATCCGTCTCTTTTATACTTTGTGCGATTACATCAGCCATTTTCATGACTAAACTTAATCTTGTATTTTGAAGAACGAAAAACTCCATAAACCCATTTAGATTGACGATACCGTGTATGTGCAAATCACCAACTGCAGGTAATTTCTTATTCATAGCAGCTCCAGGTTTACTAGGCCCCTTTCCAGTAGTGATTGATCCGATATTTTGGGACTTTCCTAAACATGCATCAACAGCAATTATAAATGCAGTAGGATTTTCTTTCTGTATATTCTGAATTTTCTCTTCTAAATTTAGCGCATGTACTGGCTCATCTAGTGTACCGAATACTTGGAGGTTTTGGATGTCTATTTGTTCAAGTTTTGTACCAACTAACGGGCCGAGTGCATCACCAGTAGAGCGATCTGTTCCGATACAAACGAGAATGATTGGTATATTAGTTTTAATAGGAATATGGGTAAGTAAGAAATTACTTATTATCTCAGAGGCTTCTAGATCTTGGTGCATAACGTTTTGAGTTTCTTTCTCAAAAAATGGTAAGCGAAAACTTCCAATATTCATGAAGCACCCATCCTTTTAATAAATTTTCAATATATGTTATATGGTGAGGAAAATGGAAAGTTATAAGTGCGTAATTTTTGCAAAATGTGAATGAAAACGGAAATAATAGTACTAGTATATATATATTCGTTCCATTTTATACCTGGATATCGGGGATAAAATAGGATTAAAATCATAAAATTTTTTCAGCAATTAGGGGACTTCTGATACAATAATAAGGGTAACTAAAAAGAAATTTTAGCTAGAGAGGTAGAGGTACATGGATTTATTAACGAAGTGGTTTAATTCTATGAAACAGTATTTATTAGATGCTGATCGTTGGGCTCATATTGGAGTTGCGACATTAAAAATATGCATTATTTTAATAATTGGTGCGGTTGTTGTGCGAATTGCAAGAGCGGTTGTACGAAATGCGTTTCGCATGGGAAGTCGTTCTCCAATTCAAATTTCAGAACGTCGTACAGTTACAGTAGCGAAATTACTTGAAAATATTGTAGCGTACGTTGTTATGTTCATTATGCTAATTGCGATTTTAGGTGTGTTTGATATTAATGCATCAGGTTTATTAGCGGGTGCTGGGGTAATTGGTTTAGCAGTCGGATTTGGTGCTCAAAGTTTAGTGAAAGATGTTATTACAGGTTTATTTATTTTGTTAGAAGATCAGTTTTCGGTTGGCGATTATGTTAAAATCGGTCAATTTGAAGGAGTCGTTTTAGAAATTGGACTTCGTACAACGAAAGTAAAGAGTTGGACAGGTGAAATTCATACTTTACCAAATGGAAGTATTGTTCAAGTTACTAACTACTCAGTTAGTAATAGTGTAGCGTTTGTTGATGTATCTATTTCATATGAGGCTGATATTGCGAAAGCAGAGCAAGTTATTGAAGATTTATTAGTAGAATTACCTTCAAAGTACGAAAAAATGGTAACAACACCTCAATTATTAGGTGTGCAAACATTAGCTGCATCAGAAGTTATATTACGTGTTATTGCTGAAGTAGAACCGATGCAACATGCAGTTATTGCAAGGGCACTTCGTAAAGAGATTAAAAATCGTCTTGATTTACATGGAATTGAAATTCCATATCCACGTATGGTTTTATATAATCGTGAAGAATTAGTTAGTGGAAAAGCAATTTAGTATGGAGAGGAGTTTGGAGAGTGGAGCAAAAGGAATATAACTTGTATGATGTTGTGGAAATGAAGAAAGCCCATCCATGTGGCGAGAATCGTTGGAAAATTATTCGTATGGGAATGGATATCCGCATTAAGTGCGAGGGGTGTGACCATTCAGTAATGATTCCTCGAAGAGAGTTTGATCGTAAGGTGAAAAAAATACTTGTGAAGCACGAAGAATAGAGGGAGAGTAACAGTTACAGTAGGTAACTGTTACTTTTTTTCGTTTGGCGGAAACTTGTCATTTTTTTCGTTACTATCTATAATGATGAAAGATTGAGACATAGGAGTGAAAAATATGGGATTAACGGCTGGGATTGTTGGATTACCTAACGTAGGGAAGTCCACTTTATTTAATGCAATTACACAAGCAGGAGCAGAATCTGCGAACTATCCATTCTGTACAATTGATCCAAACGTAGGGATTGTAGAAGTACCAGATGAGCGTTTAAATAAATTAACGGAATTAGTAGAACCGAAAAAGACTGTTCCGACTGTATTCGAGTTTACTGATATTGCAGGTATTGTAAAAGGTGCTAGTAAAGGTGAAGGTTTAGGAAATAAATTCTTATCTCACATTCGTCAAGTAGATGCAATTTGCCAAGTTGTTCGTTGTTTTGAAGACGAAAATATTACGCACGTTTCAGGGAAAGTAGATCCAATTGATGATATTGAAACAATCAATTTAGAGCTAATTTTAGCGGACTTAGAGTCTGTTGATAAGCGTATCGAGCGTGTTGCGAAATTAGCAAGACAAAAAGATAAAGAAGCGGTATATGAGCATGAAATTTTAGTTCGTTTAAAAGAAGCTTTTGAAGAGGGAAAACCAGCTCGTACTGTTGAATTTACAGAAGAGCAGATGAAGGTTGTTAAAGGCCTTCATTTACTTACAACAAAAGAAATGTTATACGTAGCGAATGTAAGTGAAGACGATGTTATCGATCCTTCGGAAAATAAATACGTACAAATGGTAAAAGAATTTGCAGCAAATGAAAATTCTCAAGTAATCGTTGTATGTGCAAAAATCGAATCAGAAATCGCTGAATTAGACGAAGAAGAGAAAAAAGTATTCCTTGAAGAATTAGGAATTGAAGAGTCTGGTTTAGATCAATTAATTCGTGCAGCATATGACCTATTAGGACTTGCTACTTACTTTACAGCTGGCGTTCAAGAAGTACGTGCTTGGACATTTAAACAAGGAATGAAGGCACCGCAATGTGCTGGTGTTATTCATACAGACTTTGAGCGTGGATTTATTCGTGCAGAAACAGTTTCTTACGATGACTTAATGACAAACGGTTCTATGACAGCTGCAAAAGAAGCTGGAAAAGTACGTTTAGAAGGAAAAGAATATATCGTAAAAGACGGAGATGTTATGCACTTCCGTTTTAACGTTTAATTTAATATTTCCTAGGAAAAATAAAGATATGAGCTTGGCAAATATATTATATGTTTGCCAAGTTTTTTATGTATTGGTGAGTTGATTCATATAACTTACTATGATATAATCTAAACTCGTGAGTAATTACTATAAATTAATTGCTCCTTGCCCATTACGGGCCGTTTAGACCAAAAGGAGGTGAAAGTGTAATGAGAAAGTACGAAATTATGTACATCATTCGTCCTGGCGTTGAAGAAGAAGCTCAAAAAGCTTTAGTTGAACGTTTTGCAGGTGTTTTAACAAAC
The DNA here is from genome assembly GCF_051776705.1 of Bacillus cereus group sp. BceL291. NCBI lineage: Bacteria > Bacillati > Bacillota > Bacilli > Caryophanales > Bacillaceae > Bacillus > Bacillus cereus group sp. BceL291. The sequence continues at coordinate 22,053 of NZ_JBPWAP010000018.1, forward strand.
AATGGTGCAGAAATCATTAACACGAAAGAGTGGGGTAAGCGTCGTTTAGCTTACGAAATCAACGACTTACGTGAAGGTTTCTACATGATCTTAAACGTGAAATCTAACGCAGAAGCGATTAACGAATTCGACCGTTTAGCTAAGATCAACGAAGACATCCTTCGTCATATCGTTGTTAAAGAAGAAGAAAAATAATTGATATATAAGGGAGAGTGGTTCGATTGATGAATCGTGTTATCCTCGTTGGTCGTTTAACTAAGGACCCTGACTTACGTTACACGCCCAATGGTGTTGCAGTAGCTACTTTTACGTTAGCTGTGAATCGCGCATTTGCCAATCAACAAGGTGAGCGTGAAGCTGACTTTATTAATTGTGTAATATGGCGTAAACAAGCAGAAAACGTAGCAAATTATTTGAAAAAAGGTAGCTTAGCAGGCGTAGATGGACGTCTTCAAACTCGTAATTACGAGGGACAAGATGGTAAACGTGTATACGTAACAGAAGTTCTTGCGGAAAGCGTGCAATTTTTAGAGCCGCGTAATGGCGGTGGGGAGCAACGTGGTTCATTTAATCAGCAACCATCAGGAGCTGGTTTCGGTAACCAAGGCTCTAACCCATTTGGTCAATCTAGTAATTCAGGTAACCAAGGTAACCAAGGTAACCAAGGTAACTCTGGATTTACGAAGAATGACGATCCATTTTCAAATGTAGGTCAACCGATCGACATTTCCGACGACGATTTACCGTTCTAATACAGTAAATTTGTTAGTTTTAACAAAGAATGGAGGGAAATAGACATGGCAGGACGCAAAGGTGGACGTGCGAAACGTCGTAAGGTGTGTTTCTTCACAGCTAACGGCATCACTCGCATTGACTATAAAGATGTTGATTTATTAAAACGTTTCGTTTCTGAGCGTGGTAAAATTTTACCTCGTCGTGTAACAGGAACAAGCGCGAAATACCAACGCAAACTTACAGTTGCAATTAAACGTGCTCGTCAAATGGCACTTTTACCATATGTTGGTGAATAATAGCGTATGAAATGCACAGTAGAGTCGGACTCTACTGTGCATTTTGCTATGCTTTTCTTTTTTGAAAGAGAGGTTAAAATGTGAAACAAGCAAGATTTATTACTGAAGGTGCCGCGTTGTTGGCTATATATGCAATGTTATTGCTTATATCTATGTATGTTCCGATTTTGGGTACAGTTGTAACTTTTGCGTTGCCGTTACCATTTATACTATTAATGATAAGACATAAACTATCTAATGTGCTCGTGGTTTTTGTAGCGGCACTTTTTGTTACTGTTATTGTGAGTCAACCGATGAATTTAGTGAAGACAATTATGTTTGGATTGATAGGGATTGTTTTAGGATATATGTATAAAACAAGAAAAAAGCCAGTGGAAATCTTAATAGCTGGGACGCTTGCATACTTAATTGGTTTTGTACTTATTTATGTTGCGAGTATAAAGTTTTTCAACATAGATATAATGAAGCAAATGCAAAGTATATTTAGTGAAAGTATGGCGAAAAGCGAAAAGATAGTAAGTGCTACAGGTATGCCGATTAGTAAGGAACAAAAAGAGTTACTTGCACAAATGAATGATATATTACAATCGTTACTTCCGAGTATACTTGTGCTAGTTTCAGTATGTTTTTCTTGGATTACAGTGATAATATCAGGTAGTGTTTTGAAAAAGTTAAAACATGACGTTATATCTTGGCCTAAATTTAAAGATATACAATTACCAAAGAGTATCATTTGGTATTACGTTATATTTATTTTGTTAGCAACTTTTATAAAAGTAGAACCAACATCATATTTACATATGGTATTTTCTAACCTAAATGTCATATTTGCACTATTGCTTGTACTGCAAGGTCTGACATTTATCGCCTTTTTAGCGTATAGAAAAGGTTTTACTAAAGGGGTTCCTATTATTAGTTTTATTGCATGCATGTTTATTCCGATGCTGTTTCCTCTTGTGACAATCTTAGGTATAATTGACTTAGGGATTTCATTGCGTTCTAAAATAGGGGGATAAAATAATATTCCTTATACTATTTTAATCTGTTTAACTAACTGGAAGGTGAGTTAGTTTTACTTTATAGGAGTTGTATACATGCCTGAATTTGATAAGAAACAGTGGTTTTTATATCCTGTTTATGTATTGGCATTTTTTGTGTTTGTGCTCATTTCAATTCTCTGTTATTTTCATTTAATTATGGGGATAGCTGCTTTTGTCATTTTTTGTATCGTATTCTTTATCGTTATACGATTTGAACTTAATTTTCAAAGGAATTTCGAAAAGCATACGACAGATATGATTACAAGAGTAAAGAAAGTAAGTAATGAAGCATTTAACCAAATGCCGATTGGTATTTTGTTATACAATAAGGATTATGGGATTGATTGGGCAAATCCTTATTTATCTTCATGTCTGGGACAGCATGCATTAGCTGGATGGCACCTTTACGATGTATCAGAAACATTACTTCTTTTCATTAAAGGAGAAACTTCTGATGATATAGTCTCTTTAAATAATCGAAAGTTTCGCGTTTTTGTAAGGAAAGAAGAAAAGTTAATTTATTTCTTTGATGTAACGGAACAAACAGAAATCGAAAAGATGTACGAGGATCAAAGGACTGTTTTAGCTGTCATCTATTTGGATAATTATGATGAAGTTACACAAGGATTAGATGATCAATTACGTACGAATATAACAAGTCTTGTGACATCGCGACTAAATGAATGGGCACTTAAGTATGGGGCGTATTTAAAACGTGCATCTTCAGAAAGATTCTTCGTTGTGCTAAATGAAAGTATTTTGACGCAGATGGAAAAAGGGAAATTTAGCATTTTAGATCAGGTGCGTGAAGAAACATCTAAAAGGAATATACCACTTACATTAAGTGTGGGTGTCGGATCAGGTGATTTACCTTTATCAGAGCTTGGAGCAATGGCTCAATCTGGTTTAGATCTTGCGCTTGGGCGTGGGGGAGACCAAGTAGCTATTAAACAAGCGACAGGTAAAGTTAAGTTCTATGGAGGTAAGACAAATCCGGTTGAAAAACGTACCCGTGTACGCGCTAGGGTCATTTCGCATGCGTTAAAGGATTTAGTATTAGAAAGTAGTAATGTCATTATTATGGGGCATAGGGCTCCCGATATGGACGCAATTGGTGCTGCGATTGGTATTTTAAAAGTGGCTCAATTAAATGAGCGTAAAGGATATATTGTGTTAGATGAAAATGATTCCGATAAAGGAATTAAGCGTTTGATGGACAAAGTGAAACAAAATGAGGAGTTATGGTCTCGTTTTATTACTCCAGAGCAAGCGATGGAATTTGCAAATGATGAGTCGTTACTTGTTGTTGTCGATACGCATAAACCTTCTATGGTGATGGAGCAAAAACTGTTACATAAAATTGAAAATGTAGTAGTTATTGATCATCATCGCCGTGGAGAAGATTTTATTGAAGATCCATTGCTAGTTTATATGGAACCATATGCTTCTTCAACAGCAGAATTGGTTACAGAATTACTTGAGTATCAACCTAAAAATTTAAAGATGACAATGTTAGAAGCGACGGCATTGTTAGCGGGTATTATTGTCGACACGAAAAGTTTCACATTCCGGACAGGGGCTCGTACATTTGATGCTGCTTCTTATTTACGCTCACATGGTGCAGATACTGTACTTGTACAAGAACTTTTAAAGGAAGATATGGATCAGTATTTACGGGTTGCAAAAGCTATAAAAAATGCGTACATTTATAAAAATGGAATTGCGATTGCTAAAGTTGATAGTGATGATTACTACGATCAAGTGCTTATTGCGCAATCGGCAGACACGTTATTAACGATGACAGGGATTATTGCATCATTTGTTGTTGCGAAACGTGGCGAGAATCTCATTGGAATGAGCGGCAGGTCTTTAGGTGAAGTGAATGTGCAGCTAATTATGGAAAACTTAGGCGGTGGCGGGCATTTGACGAATGCAGCCACACAAATGAAAAATGTTACAGTAGATGAAGCTGAGGAGAAGCTTCGATTTGTTATTGATGACTATTTACAGGGAGGCACACAATCATGAAAGTAATTTTTCTAAAAGACGTAAAAGGTAAAGGTAAAAAAGGAGAAGTAAAAAACGTACCAGATGGCTATGCAAATAACTTCTTACTAAAACAAGGATTAGCTGCTGAAGCAACAAATAGCAGTATGAAAACTTTAGAAGCTCAAAAGCGTAAAGAAGAAAAAGATGCAGCAGCAGAGCTTGAAAATGCAAAAGAGTTAAAAGAGACTTTAGAGAAATTAACTGTAGAATTAAAGGCGAAATCTGGAGAAGGTGGCCGTTTATTTGGTTCTATCACAAGCAAACAAATCGTAGATGCAATGCAAAAATCACACAAGATTAAGCTTGATAAACGTAAATTTGAAATGGACGATGCAATCCGCGCGTTAGGTTATACAAACGTTACTGTGAAATTGCATCCACAAGTAACAGCAACAGTAAAAGTTCATGTTAGTGAACAATAAAAATAAATTAAGCAAGGAGGATTGCGTATGAGTGATGTACTTGCTGATCGTACCCCTCCGCATAATATAGAGGCTGAGCAGGCGGTTTTAGGGGCCATATTGATTGATCAAGATGCGTTAACTTCAGCATCAGAGTTATTGGTACCTGATTCGTTCTATCGAACGAAACATCAAAAGATTTTTGAAGTCATGCTTGGGCTATCTGATAAGGGAGAGCCGATCGACTTAGTAATGATGACATCAGCAATGGCTGATCAAGGATTACTAGAAGAAGTTGGTGGGGTTTCTTACTTAGCAGAGTTAGCAGAAGTTGTGCCAACTGCAGCTAACGTAGAATATTACGCACGCATCATCGCTGAAAAGGCGCTTTTACGTCGTTTAATTCGCACGGCGACTCATATTGTATCGGATGGATACGAGAGAGAAGATGATGTGGATGGTCTTTTAAATGAGGCTGAGAAAAAAATATTAGAAGTATCCCATCAAACGAATGCAAAAGCATTCCAAAACATTAAAGATGTTCTTGTAGATGCTTATGACAAAATTGAACTTTTGCATAATCAAAAGGGTGAAGTTACTGGGATACCAACTGGGTTTACTGAATTAGATAAGATGACAGCAGGTTTCCAACGAAATGATTTAATTATCGTGGCAGCACGTCCATCAGTAGGGAAAACGGCATTTTCATTAAATATTGCACAAAACGTAGCGACGAAAACGGATGAAAATGTAGCGATTTTTAGTTTGGAGATGGGTGCTGATCAGCTTGTTATGCGTATGCTTTGTGCAGAAGGGAATATTGATGCACAAAGACTTCGTACTGGTTCATTAACTTCCGATGATTGGGCAAAATTAACAATGGCAATGGGGAGTCTCTCAAATGCTGGTATATATATTGATGATACGCCAGGTATTAAAGTAAATGAGATTCGAGCAAAATGTCGTAGATTAAAGCAAGAACAAGGTCTTGGTATGATTTTGATTGACTATTTGCAGCTTATTCAAGGAAGTGGGAAATCAGGAGAAAACCGTCAGCAGGAAGTATCTGAGATTTCTCGTACCTTAAAAGGGATTGCACGTGAATTGCAAGTGCCTGTTATTGCTTTATCACAGTTATCTCGTGGTGTAGAATCTCGTCAAGATAAACGCCCGATGATGTCTGATATTCGTGAATCTGGAAGTATTGAGCAGGATGCTGATATTGTAGCTTTCCTATATCGTGAAGACTACTATGATCGAGAAACGGAAAACAAAAATACAATTGAAATTATTATTGCAAAACAACGTAACGGTCCAGTAGGTTCAGTGGAACTTGCATTCGTCAAAGAGTTCAATAAGTTCGTTAACTTAGAACGTCGTTTTGAGGATGGACATGCTCCACCGGCATAAAGGCAGTATAAAAAAGAAACACATTTCTTATAATAAGATGTGTTTCTTTTTTTTTTATAAGAAAGATAAGGCTTTCATAAGTTAAATATATAATTCTTACGAACGAAAATGTTTTTTTGTGAAAAAATGTTCGCTTTTCGGTTGACTTCTCTTTCGGTTTTGGTACAATTATATTGTTTGAATAGATCGTTTGAAAATTGCGGAGGTGCTTTAATAATGTCTTCAGTAGTAGTTGTAGGAACACAATGGGGCGATGAAGGAAAAGGTAAAATCACTGATTTTCTTTCTGAGCATGCGGAAGTAGTTGCAAGATATCAAGGTGGAAATAACGCGGGACATACAATTGTTTTCGGCGGAGTTAAATATAAATTACACTTAATTCCATCTGGTATTTTCTATAAAGAGAAAATTTGTGTAATCGGAAACGGATTAGTAGTAGATCCAAAAGCATTACTTGAAGAGTTAAAATACTTACACGATCGTGGTGTAAGTACTGATAATTTACGTGTAAGTAACCGTGCACATGTTATTTTACCTTACCACTTAAAGCAAGATGAGTTAGAAGAAGCAAGTAAAGGTGATAACAAAATCGGTACAACGAAAAAAGGTATCGGTCCTGCATATATGGATAAAGCTGCTCGTATTGGTATTCGTATGGCTGATCTTTTAGACCGTGAAGCATTTAAAGAGAAGCTTGAGCGCAATTTAGTAGAAAAAAATCGTTTATTTGAAAAAATGTACGATACAGAAGGTTTCACTGTAGAAGAAATTTTCGAAGAGTACTTCGAGTACGGGCAACAAATCGCGCAATATGTATGTGATACGTCTGTTGTATTAAATGATGCATTAGATAATAATCACCGTGTATTATTTGAAGGTGCGCAAGGTGTTATGCTTGATATTGACCACGGTACGTACCCGTTCGTTACATCTTCTAACCCAATTGCTGGTGGTGTAACAGTTGGAACTGGAGTTGGTCCTGCGAAAGTTACTCGCGTTGTAGGTGTATGTAAAGCATATACAAGCCGTGTTGGTGATGGTCCATTCCCTACTGAACTTCATGATGAAATTGGTCATCAAATTCGTGAAGTTGGTCGCGAGTATGGAACGACAACTGGTCGTCCACGCCGCGTAGGTTGGTTCGATAGCGTTGTTGTAAGACATGCACGTCGTGTTAGTGGTTTAACGGATTTATCATTAAATTCTATCGACGTTTTAACAGGTATTCCAACTCTTAAAATTTGTGTTGCTTACAAATACAATGGCGAAGTTATTGATGAAGTTCCAGCTAACTTAAACATTTTAGCAAAATGTGAGCCTGTATATGAAGAGCTTCCAGGTTGGGAAGAAGATATTACTGGTGTAAAATCATTAGATGGACTTCCTGAAAATGCACGAAAATACGTAGAACGTGTTTCTGAGTTAACAGGAATTCAAATATCTATGTTCTCAGTTGGACCAGATCGTAACCAAACAAATATTGTTCGTAATGTATATGAAGCTTAATTAATATTTTTTAGAAAAAACTCATGTCCGCATGAGTTTTTTCTTATTCTTTTATAAAAAAATAAAAAAAGTATTGCAATAAATACAGAATACATGTTATGATACATCTTGTCGTCACGAAAATATGACGTTGGTGAGTATGAGCCATTAGCTCAGTTGGTAGAGCATCTGACTTTTAATCAGAGGGTCGAAGGTTCGAGTCCTTCATGGCTCACCATTTTATTTTTCGTGGCCCGTTGGTCAAGTGGTTAAGACACCGCCCTTTCACGGCGGTAACACGGGTTCGAATCCCGTACGGGTCATGTTTTTTTTTGCTTATTTTTGGTCCCGTGGTGTAGTGGTTAACATGCCTGCCTGTCACGCAGGAGATCGCCGGTTCGACCCCGGTCGGGACCGCCACTTTTGTTTATACCACCATTAGTGGTTTTATATATAGTTTTGGCTCGGTAGCTCAGTCGGTAGAGCAGAGGACTGAAAATCCTCGTGTCGGCGGTTCGATTCCGTCCCGAGCCACTCTCAGGATATTAAGTGGGCCCACTTAATATCCTTTTTATTTATGTAATTTTACAAAACTGAGTAGTTATTTTAAAATAGAACGAGGAGCCTCTAGCAGTTGAAGCTAGAGGTTTTTCTATAGATCGTATAAGATGCCGTGTAAAAGTGGATCATACATGAGTCTATGAGAATAGAGGAGAAAATACTTAAACAAAGGATGCGGTCATATAGGACATACTATGTAAACATCAATATGTTTAGGGATTATTGACCATATTTTTATAAGGAGGAAATAGACGATGATGGGAAAGAAAATTTTAGTAGTTGATGATGAAAAGCCGATTGCAGATATTTTGAAGTTTAACTTAGAAAAAGAAGGTTTTGAAATAGTAATGGCGCATGATGGTGATGAAGCAATTGAAAAGGCTAATGAAGAGCAACCAGATATGGTTTTATTAGATATTATGCTACCAGGTAAAGACGGCTTAGAGGTTTGCCGTGAAATACGTAAAAGCTCAGAAATGCCGATTATTATGCTTACAGCAAAGGACTCTGAGATTGATAAAGTATTAGGGCTTGAGCTTGGGGCAGATGATTATGTAACGAAGCCATTTAGTACAAGGGAATTACTTGCTCGTGTGAAGGCGAATTTACGCCGCCATCAACAAGGTGGTGCTGCGGAAAAAGAAGAAAATACAGAAATGGTTATTGGACCAATTGTGATTAATCCAAATGCATATAGTGTAACGAAGCGCGAGGAAAATATCGAGCTTACACATCGTGAATTTGAGTTGCTACATTATTTAGCGAAACATTTAGGACAAGTTATGACACGCGAACATTTATTACAAACAGTTTGGGGTTATGACTATTTTGGAGATGTGCGCACAGTAGACGTTACAGTACGTCGTTTGCGTGAAAAAATTGAAGATAATCCAAGCCATCCTACTTTAATTGTAACTAGACGTGGAGTAGGGTATTACTTGCGTGACCCAGAGCAGGAATAGTATATGAAGAAAGTTGGTTTTTTTCAATCTATTCATTTAAAATTTGTGCTTATATATATGCTATTAATATTAATAGCGATGCAAGTTATTGGAGTATATTTCGTAAGGGAATTAGAGAAGAGCTTAGTACAAGGTTTTAGGGATTCTTTAACGCAGCAAACAAACTTATTATCATATAATTTGAAGCAAGAGTTTAAAAAAAGTTATACAAAAGCAGAAACAGAGTCAACAGATGAAACGATTAAAACTTCAATTCGAAAATTTGCCTCTGATCAGAAGAAAGTTATACAAGAGGTAAGCGTATTTGATTCGCACAGAAAGTTACTGGCTATTTCAGATGAATCAAAGCAGAATAAGGTGAATCGAACATCAACTGATATAGCTGTTCAGCGAGTATTAGTACAAAAAAAGCCGGAAGTGAAAATTGAGAAGGATGGTAGTACAGGTCATCGTGTTCAAGTTATGCTTACTCCGATTCTAGATGATAACGGTAAGGATGCGCTTGGTGTTATTTACATTGTGGCATCTATGGAAGATGTATATAAACAAATGAAGGATATAAATCAAATTTTTGCTACGGGAACAGTAATTGCTTTATTAGTAACGGCCGTACTTGGGATTTTATTGGCTCAAACAATTACAAGACCAATTTCAGATATGCGGAGACAAGCAATCGAAATGGCAAAAGGAAATTATTCCAGAAAAGTAAAAGTGCATAGCCATGATGAAATTGGACAACTGGCATTATCCTTCAATAATTTATCGAAAAAATTACAACAAGCTCGTTCTTCTACAGAAAGTGAAAGGCGTAAATTATCATCTGTTTTATCACATATGACAGATGGAGTAATTGCTACTGATCGAAAAGGGGATATTATTTTACTAAATGACCCTGCGGAAAAGATGTTAAATGTTTCTCGTGAAACAGCGCTCGATCAATCTGTTTTAGAGGTATTAGGGATACAGGAAGAATTTACGCTCGATCATTTATATGAAGAGCCAGATTCTGTTTTATTAGATTTTAGTACGAGAAACGAACCATATATTTTACGTGCTAGTTTCTCTGTTATTCAAAAAGAAACAGGGAAGGCAAACGGCTTAATTGCTGTACTATATGATGTAACAGAGCAGGAACGTATAGAACGGGAACGCCGTGAGTTTGTGGCAAATGTCTCTCATGAATTAAGGACGCCATTAACGACGATGCGCAGTTATTTAGAGGCACTTACAGATGGAGCATGGCAGGATCCAAATATTGCACCACAATTTTTAACGGTTACACAAGAAGAAACAGAAAGAATGATTAGACTTGTAAATGCGTTGTTACAGCTATCTAAACTGGATAGTACAGAGCATCGTTTAATGAAAGAATGGGTCGACTTTACTGATTTCTTTAATAATATTATTGATCGCTTTGAAATGTCTAAAGAGCAAAATGTAAGTTTCAAACGATCTTTCTCTAAGAAATCTAGATTTATTGATATGGATACTGACAAAATTACTCAAGTGCTGTATAACATTATTTCTAACGCATTAAAGTATTCACCAGAAGGTGGAACAGTAACATATCGTTTACGTGATCGCGGTGATTTATTAGAAATTAGTGTAAGTGACCAAGGAATGGGTATTCCAAAAGAAAACGTTGATAAAATCTTTGAACGTTTTTATCGCGTAGATAAAGCTCGTTCAAGACAAATGGGTGGTACGGGACTTGGATTAGCAATTGCAAAAGAAATGATTGAGGCACATGGTGGCTCTATTTGGGCGAAGAGTGAAGAAGGAAAAGGGACAACTATTTATTTCACGTTACCAATGGCAGCAGATGAAGAGGACGATTGGGAATGAGTATGGAAAACTTTAAAACAATAGTTTTAATTAACCTAGTTGTAATTAGCCTATTTCTTACTTTTAATCTATGGACGTATGTGCCAGATTCTACATCCATGCAAAACGCGAAATTTGTACAGGGGAATGAAGGAATGAACCAAACTAAAATTTCCGATGTTGTCCGTCCTACTTCTATCATCGTGCATAAAGATAAAAATCATTATGGGAGCAGAAGAGAGGCAGATATAGAATCAATCTATAAGCCTCTAGAAGTAGGGGAACTACATGGTTTTAGAGAGATATCAATCACTAAGGGGGATTTCCTTTCATATGTGCATGGTGAAGGGAAAGTTGAACTTGTTTTCCCTACCGATATCCCATTTGATGCAGTTAAATCCATGTTCAACATGAAAGAGAAAAGTACAGATAAGCCTAAACATTTTAATCGCATTCTCCTTGATCCTTCTAGAAGTAAGGATCAAGAAATTAAAATTAACTTTGTTTCTGATGGTGATAACTTTAAAATATACGAGGCAAAATTAAGTGGCTTGTATTTAAAAGATATTGTAAATGCCCAAAATCAATTTATAGTATCAGCAAAACCTTATTTTGATTATCAACTTAATGATATGAAAAAATTATTTTTACCAGATGGAACGACAGAGTTAAGCAATATAACATATATTTCATCTAATTTAGCAGTTGATACGTTTAAGAATACTCTGTTTAGTGATCCTCGTTATTTAAGTCCGATTACCGAGATGTCGAAAGAAACATTTACAGATGGTATTAGATCCATGGAAATTGAAAACGATCGTCACATGCTAAAGTATAAAAACTCTTCTGTTTTAACTGAGAAAACGATAGATAATTTAATGCTTTTACAAAAAAGCTTTGAATTTGTAAGTGGTCACAGTGGGAGTTTGGATTCATATCGTTTGGACTATATGAATAAAGGAGAGACAGTATTTCGCTTAAATGAAGATGGATATCCAGTATTCAATGCAGATGGATTAGCGGAATTAAGACAAGTATGGGGATCAGAAGAAGTAATGGAATATGAAAGACCGTTGCTGTCTTTAAATACTAAAGGTATAGAACAGAAGGTTACTCTTCCGTCAGGGCATGTTGTAATAGCATCCCTAGAAAATAATCCAGAGATAAAGAAACAATTAATTAAGGATATTGGCATTGGATACAAGTTATCACTAGATGGGCAAGTGGTTCGACTACAACCAATTTGGTATGTAAAGCTTGTTGAAGATGAAACAGGTAAACAGAAAATCTATGAGTGGAGTGAGGGAGGACTAAATGGATTGGGATCGGATTAAAACCATATTTATTGTGACCTTTTTTGTTTTGGACCTCTTTCTCATTTTCCAATTCATTCAAAAGCAAGATAGTAATCAATTGGAGCTTATTGCAGAAACAAAGATAGATCAAGAATTAAAAGCAAATAAAATTACGATGGGAAATATCCCTAAAGAACCGAAAAAAGAGTCATTTATTAGAGCGGAAAATAAAGCCTTTAAAGAAGAAGATATACAGTCTTTGAAAAATCAAACGGTGCATATACAAAATATGTACAAGATAGAAAGTAAGCTAAAAGAGCCTTTTTTAAATACGAAATCATTATCAAAAGATAAGTATAATGAATTTTTGAAGAACTATGTATTGGATGGACAAAAGTATGAATTTGGAGCGGTGAAAGACTCTAAAATTTATTTCTTCCAAAAATATAAAGATAAGCCTATTTTCTATAATAATCAGGCGATGATTGTTGTGGAATTAAATGAAAAAAATGAACTTGTTTCATATACGCAGACAATGCTAACTGATTTAAAAGAAATGGGCGAAGGTGAAAAAACGAAAGAGCAAGAAATTATTACGGCTCAAACAGCTTTAGAAAATTTGTATTTAAAAAATAAAATTCATGGAAATACGCATGTTAAAGAAGCGCAAATTGGTTATGCCACTCTTACCGCATCTACTTCTAATAACCAAGTACTTGCTCCAACGTGGAATTTAAAAACGGAGCAGAAGCAGGACTTCTTTGTGAATGCAATTGAAGGACAAGTTATGGAATTAGGAGAAAAGGAAAATCAAGTGGTTGATGAACATACTGGAGTGAGAAAGAATGGGGTTGCATTTTAGCGTACTTGCAAGTGGAAGTACAGGAAATATGCTATACGTAGGAACCGATGAAAAAAAATTACTAGTCGACGCAGGTTTAAGTGGTAAAGCAACAGAGGCTTTATTTAAACAAGCAGAACTAAATATAAATGATGTATCAGGTATTCTTGTAACGCATGAGCATAGTGATCATATTAAAGGATTAGGTGTATTGGCACGTAAATATGATTTACCTGTTTATGCGAATGAGAAAACATGGAATGCAATGGAACATTTAATAGGAAATATCCCAACTGAACAAAAGTTTATTTTCTCAGTTGGTGATGTGAAAACATTTGGTGATATTGAAGTCGAGTCATTTGGAGTTTCTCATGATGCGGCAGAACCGATGTTTTATGCTTTCCATAACAATAATAGGAAATTAGCGCTTATTACAGATACGGGATACGTAAGTGACCGTATGAAGGGCGTTATTAAGGGAGCTAATGCTTTTGTATTTGAAAGTAATCATGATGTAGAAATGCTTCGTATGGGACGTTATCCATGGAGCATTAAACGACGTATTTTAAGTGACGTTGGGCATGTTTGTAATGAGGATGCTGCATTAGCGATGGCAGATGTAATTACAGATGAGACAAAGCATATTTATTTAGCTCATTTAAGCTTAGATAATAACATGAAAGAACTAGCGCGTATGTCAGTATCACAAGTACTAGAGGAAAAAGGATTTGGAGTGGGTGAATCCTTTGAAATTCACGATACAGATCCAAAAATGCCTACAAAAATTCAATACGTATAATTCTTCATTTTAGTAAACAATAAAGGTGAATATAGTTGTTTTCAGGAAGATAGGTGAACAAATATGTCCTTTATTGATGAAGAAAGTTATCGTATGAAACGTGCAGGAAAAAAGAAGCACAAAGGTATAGTTCTTTCAAGTATAGCGGGAACAATTGTAGGAGCTTCTTTATTTGCGTTTGGAGCGCCTTTATTTTCGAATTTTGCTGATACGCTTCCGCAAGCTGAAGCAAGCGGAAGTAATATGGCTGAAGCTCAAGGGATTAAACAGATTAGCTTTGTAGATGCTGTTGATCGTGCATCTGAAGCTGTTGTGGGTGTTATTAACATTCAACGAGATAACTTTTCAGAGGCAGATTCAGAGGCCGGTACAGGATCAGGAGTAATTTATAAAAAGACAGATGGTCAAGCTTATATTGTAACGAATAATCATGTTGTAGCTGGAGCGAATCGTATTGAAGTAAGTCTAAGTGATGGTAAGAAGGTTCCTGGAAAAGTATTAGGAACCGATGTAGTCACAGATTTAGCTGTATTAGAAATAGATGCAAAGCATGTGAAAAAAATAATTGAAATTGGCGATTCTAATACTGTTCGCAGAGGAGAGCCAGTCATTGCGATTGGAAACCCACTTGGACTGCAATTTTCTGGAACAGTTACACAAGGTATTATTTCAGCTACTGAACGTATTGTCCCTGTAGATTTAGATCAAGATGGACATTATGATTGGCAAGTAGAAGTGTTACAAACAGATGCAGCGATTAATCCGGGGAATAGTGGCGGTGCGCTTGTAAATGCAGCAGGACAATTAATTGGTATTAATTCAATGAAAATTGCTGCAAAAGAAGTAGAAGGAATCGGCCTTGCTATTCCGGTGACTAGAGCTGTTCCGATTATGAATGAACTTGAGAAGTATGGAAAAGTAAGAAGACCTTATATTGGGATTGAACTTAGGTCATTAAATGAAATTCCAAACTATTATTGGTCAAAAACATTACATTTACCAGGTACTGTAACAGAGGGAGTTTGTATTTTGGATGTGAAAAGTCCTTCGCCAGGTGCGGATGCTGGTTTAAGAGAACATGATGTTATTGTGGCGGTAGATGGAAAACCGATTCGCGATATTATTGGATTCCGTACGGCCTTATATGATAAGGAAATTAATGATAAAATGACTCTTACGTTTTATCGTGGTACAAAAAGAGTAACAACAACAGTGAAATTAGGCATTCAAAAGTATTAAAAACAGGAGGGCCTACCTCCTGTTTTCTATTGTAGAAAAGTGAGGTGTAGAAAATGAATTTACCTTGTTGTTTAGAACATGTTGAATTAGCGTTAGATATTATTGTGGATGAGTGTGAAGTCGCACCAGTTATCAACAATGTGGATAACTCGGGAAAAGAGAAAAAAACATGTGAATTTTGTCAAAATGAGGCGACATATGTTGTATCGAACACAGATTCTCACACAATATGTGGGTAGTATTTGTGGATATGTGGATAAGTTTTGTGGATAACATGTTTGTAAGGTGGAGGATACGTGTGAATATCTCGATTATTTCAATTGGGAAATTAAAAGAAAAATATTTGAAACAAGGTATAGCAGAATACTTAAAACGATTATCTGCATACGCAAAAGTAGAAGTAATTGAATTACCTGATGAAAAGGCGCCAGAAAATTTAAGTGAAGCAGAAATGTTAATTGTAAAGGAAAAAGAAGGTATACGTATACTCGATAAAATTTCTGATGACACGCATGTGATTGCATTAGCTATAGAAGGAAAGCAAAAGTCATCAGAAGAATTTGCGGTAAGTCTAGATCGCCTTGCTACATACGGAAAGAGTAAAGTCGCATTTGTAATTGGTGGATCACTTGGACTAAGCTCAGAAGTGATGAAGCGTTCAAATGAATCACTTTCTTTTTCAAAGATGACATTACCACACCAATTAATGCGATTAGTGTTGCTTGAGCAAGTCTATAGAGCGTTTCGGATTAATCGTGGAGAACCGTATCATAAGTAATGTATTCTATGTAAAACACTGATATTATCATATTTATTTTATTATGCCTATAATTGGAGGCTATGTGAATGGTAAGTGATCAGACGAGATATTCTAGACTCGCAAATATAACAAAAATAATAAATACGAAATTAGAACTACGTGACGTATTGCAGCGTGTGACAATGGCGATATCAGAGGAAATTGTTAGGTGCGATGCTGTTGGAATTTATTTACCCCAGGAAGATGGAACATTTAGAGGGTTTGCAGGAAAACCAGAGACTATAAATGGCGTAACGCTCGATACTCAAGTAATTGATCCTGAAATAGACTTACTGGCAAAAGAGGTTATTGAAACGAAAAAAACCATCTATATTCCTGATACCTCAAAGGATCATCGACCAGATCCGAGACCGGTTAATGCATTCAAAATTAAGTCCTTATTAGCTTTGCCTATCTCATTTGGGCAAGAGTTATTTGGTCTAGTTTTTTTATTTGATTATGGAATTCCGATGAACTTAACAGATTCAGAAATTCAAAGTGTTGAAGCTTATGTAAATATGGCTGCGGTTGCAATTCAAAACACAAATAATTTAAAACAAAAGGAAAACCTTATTGCTGAGAAGCAGCTGTTACTAAATGTTACACGTGATTTATCAATGTGTTCCTCGATACAGGAGAGTTTTGATAAATGCTTTTTTTATCTAGAACAGATTTTAGAGAGTAAAAATATGACTGCCCATCTTCTAGATCCGTTAGATAAAACAACAATTAAAACAACGAAATTAAGTAAGGGTTGTCATTGGACAGAAGCGGATTGGACAGAGAAAAGCTATGAAGCCAAGATTCAAGAAGTTATTCAAACAAAAAATATAGATAGTAAGGGTCTATTGATGATTCCATTGGTTTCAATTGGAGAAGTATTAGGGGTAATCGTCGTTGGCAAAGAAGGAAAAGCTCACAATTATGATCATTCTCAACTTCAACTAGCAAAATCTATCGTTGATGCCACAGCCCCTACGTTTTCGAATTTGTCATATATGGATCAACTAGAAAGTATAGTGGAAGAGCGAACGAGAGAGCTAGCTGCTGCTAATGAAAAAGTTACAAGTGTGATTGAATGTATTACGGATGGATTTTTTATTTTAAATAATAAATGGGAATTTACGTACGTAAATAAGCACCAATATTTTCCGCAAAGAAAAACAGCAAAAGATGTATTAGGAAAGAATATATGGGATGTTTTCCCGAGTGAAATCGACACAGTTATGTATAAGGAATTTCATCGTGCGATGTCAGAGCGAACTACAGTTCATTTCGAATTTCTTTCTACTGCAGATGAATATTGGCACGAAGTTATTGCATACCCGTATGATGATGGTATTTGTTGTATTTTTAAAAACATAACGGAAAAAAAGAAATATGAACAGGAATTGAAAAGATTATCCAACATAGATTTAATAGGGCAAATGGCAGCAGGTATCAGCCATGAAATTAGAAATCCAATGACAACAGTACTAGGATTTTTACAGTTATTAAAAGAAGAGAATACCTATGAGAAACATAATAAGTACTTTCATTTAATGATTGAAGAACTTAACCGTGCCAATTCTATTATTACTGAATTTCTCTCAATGGGTAATACAAGGAAATCGGATTTGCAGATGTTAGATTTAAATTCAATTATCCGCGATATTATTCCTTTAATAAAGATTGATACGTACAATCAAAATAAATATATTCAAGTCGATACAAATGACATTCCAGAATTACTTTTAAATCGTAATGAAATACGGCAATTATTAATGAATCTATATCGTAATGGCTTAGAAGCGATGAATACAGGGAAAGTTCTAACCATTAGCACTTACAAGAAAGGTCAAAATTGTGTGGTGCTTGCGGTGCGGGATCAAGGAAAAGGTATCAGGCCTGAAGTATTAGAGAAACTGGGTACGCCGTTTTACACGACCAAAGATAATGGAACTGGATTGGGGTTAGGTGTATGTTATGCTATTGCTGCCCGCCATAATGCAAAAATAGAAATTCAAACAGGATCGGAAGGCACTACCTTTTTTGTTAAATTTAATTATGAAAATAATAAAAAATAACCTTATTTAGAATAGTTACGATGAACCGTATCATAAATAAATTTATTCTTTGCATATAAAAGGATAAAAAGACCATTGGACAAAAATTACCGATGGTCTTTTAAATATTATTAGATGGTATGTAGATTTCCTAAAATAAGTATGTTTCTATTTCCATAAAAATATGCTGTAATATGAAGAGGAAAAAGTATAAGTAGTTAGAGAAGTGAGGAATTAAAGGTGAAGAAGTTTAAGAAGTTTTACTTGGAGATTACGAGTGTATGTAATCTTGCGTGTAGCTTTTGTCCGCCGACGGAAAGGCAGAAGCAATTCATTTCTGTGGAGGATTTTGCTAAAAGATTAGACCAAATTAAACCTCACACAGACTACATTTATTTGCACGTGAAGGGTGAGCCGTTGCTCCACCCGAAAATAGATCAACTATTAGACTTAAGTCATGAAAAAGGGTTTAAAGTTAATATTACAACGAACGGAACGTTAATTAATAAGAGAAGACATAGGCTGTTAAATAAGCCTGCGTTAAGACAAATGAATTTTTCACTGCATAGTTTTGATGGACATCCAGGTTCGCAAGATAAAGAGGGCTATGTAAGGAGTATACTTTCCTTTATTAGGGAAGCGACAAGTCAATCAGATTTAATTGTATCGTTAAGGTTATGGAATTTAACTCAGGATAATAAAACGAATGCTGAAATCCAGAAAAATAGAGAGTTATTATCTATAATTGAAAATGAATTTGATCTATCTTATCAAATTGAAGAGAAGCTTACACCAGGAAAAGGTATAAAAATTGCAGAACGTGTCTTTATTAATCAAGACTATGAATTCCAGTGGCCAGCATTACATGAAGAAGAGGATGATGGGAAAGGATTCTGTCATGGACTTCGTAATCAAGCGGGTATTTTAGCGAATGGAACAGTTATTCCTTGTTGTTTAGATGGTGAAGGGATTATTAACCTTGGGAATATTAATAATGATTCATTTTCTAACATTATCGAAGGTGAAAGAGCAACAAACATTGTCGATGGATTTTCGAAAAGAGTTGCGGTTGAAGAACTTTGCAGGAAATGTGGATATCGCAAACGGTTTGGGAAGTAAATATGAAATAAGCCCTCATAAAGCGAGGGCTTATTTTTTATACTTGATAAGAATGCTCTAATTTATCAATTAATGAACCAACGTAAGAAACAGCTTTACGGATTGCGTCTGGTTTTGACATATCTACTCCGGCATGTTTCATTGTACCACCAGCGATCAATAGCAGGTTGTCCTTCCTCTTTAATCATTTGAGCTACTGCAGTGGATGCAGTGTGTGCTGCCTTTTTTGTAGTATTTCTAGTAACGATTTACGGAAAGGTTCAAGTTTTGTTTCTTCAGTTAAATATTTTTCAATTGTTCCTTCGCCGAATATGAGGATTTCATTATGAATAAAGGATAGTGCAGTATGTACTTTCGTCCATAAAGCAGCAATTTTGGAAGAGTTCGCTTGAATACTTGGATTTGTACGATCAGTAGATTCTTTTAAATTTGCATATGAGTACAGTTTTGTTAACGTCATTAAAAGTTCTTCTTCTAAAAGTAGGCAATTTAATAAAGTGTGGGAGCTAGTATGTAAATGTCCTTTAAATGAATCAAGTTTCTGTATATCATTTTCCAATGCGTTTAATGCAGTATGCTATTCGGCATCAGAATTATACAAATCGGATAAATCCCATGTTAGTTCAGCAGGTACCTCTGCGCAATTAAGACGATTTTCTATTACATTTTTCAAGTCGTATATACTCCTTCTTAAGACTATCTAAAAATATAATGATAAAAAATTCAGTTAAATTAAATTTTTTTCATTTTTATATACAAAAAAGAAGGACAAGCATGAAAATACTTGTCCTTCAAGTTAATTTAAGAATTAATATACTTTGTCACCATTGAAAATCGAGTTTTTCACGACAACATAATCTACAGTACGAATAGCATCTAATTTTGTTCCACCAGCGTAAGAGATAGAAGATTGAAGATCTTGTTCCATTTCGATTAACGTATCTTCTAAAGAACCTTTATGCTCAACGAACATTTTCTTACCTTCAACGTTTTTCTTCTCACCCTTTTGGAATTCAGAAGCAGAACCGAAGTATTCTTTATAAAGTTTGCCATCTCTTTCAATTGTTTCCCCTGGAGACTCTTCGTGACCAGCGAATAGAGAACCGATCATGACCATAGTTGCCCCAAATCGAATAGATTTAGCTACGTCGCCGTGTGTACGAATACCACCATCAGCGATAATTGGCTTACTTGCAGCTTTTGCACACCAGCGAAGTGCAGCTAGCTGCCAACCACCAGTTCCGAAGCCTGTTTTAATTTTAGTAATACAAACTTTACCAGGTCCAATACCAACTTTTGTTGCATCGGCACCAGCATTTTCTAATTCTCTTACCGCTTCTGGAGTTCCAACGTTTCCAGCGATAACGAAGCTCTCTGGTAAATGTTTTTTAATATGTTGAATCATGTTGATCACAGCATTAGAATGACCGTGTGCGATATCAATCGTGATATATTCAGGTGTCAGTTGCTCAGCAGCTAATTGTTGTACGAATTCATATTCGTCCTCTTTTACACCAACGCTGATAGAAGCGATTAATCCACGTGATTGCATATCTCTAATGAATGAGATTCGTTTCTCTGGTTGGAAACGATGCATGATATAAAAGTAGTTATTCTCAGCTAAATAAGTTGCAATTCTTTCATCAATAATTGTTTGCATATTTGCAGGTACGACAGGTAATTTAAATTTATGTTTTCCTAAAGTGACAGTTGTATCACATTCAGAGCGGCTATTTACAATACATTTTGCAGGAATTAATTGAATATCTTCATAGTCGAATACGTTTTCCATCATTTACACCCCTAAAATACGAATATTTTATTTTTATTAATTAAAAATGTTCGTCCATAGGATAATTTACATTATTTTTATTAAGAAGTCAAAGAATTTCTTAACATTTTTTAAAAAAGTAGATTTTATATCTAAAAAACAACGTTAAAAACGAATTTAAAACGTTTTTTTATTTTTATTGTTCGTTTATGAAAAAGGTTGAAAAATTAAGATAATTATACAAGGTTGTATGTATTCTTTTTATTTTTTTGGAGTGGATGTAGGGTACTATGAAAAGGTTAATGCTAACAATACGAGCAAAAGATGTTATCAAGTAGTTGAACATTATATGAAATGATAAGGTTTATTTCTATATAAAAAGATGAATCTGGCATGATCCACCTTTTTATGTGAGGTTTCAAGTATAATAAGTAGGATGATAGTAATGTATACAAAAGATAAAAAAGAAAATAATACAAAATAAAATGAGGTTAATATATGAGTAAAAAAAGTTTTTCTGATTATAAACTAAGTACGGAAATCGTAAGGGCACTTACTGGGTTAGGATATAATCATCCAACAGAAGTACAAGGTGAGGTTATTCCAGTTGCATTAGAAAAGAAGGATCTTGTTGTGAAGTCCCAGACTGGAAGTGGAAAAACAGCTTCATTTGGTATTCCACTTTGTGAAATGGTGGAGTGGGAAGAGAATAAACCACAAGCATTAGTTTTAACACCAACGAGAGAGCTTGCGGTACAGGTAAAAGAAGATATTACAAATATAGGTCGATTCAAAAGGATTAAGGCTGCGGCAGTTTATGGGAAATCTCCATTTGCACGTCAAAAATTAGAATTAAAGCAAAAGACACATATTGTAGTTGGTACTCCTGGTCGTGTGTTGGATCATATTGAGAAGGGTACCCTTTCTTTAGAGTGTTTGAAGTATTTAGTTATTGATGAAGCAGATGAGATGCTAAATATGGGCTTTATCGATCAAGTAGAGGCAATTATTGATGAATTACCTACAAAAAGAATGACGATGTTATTTTCAGCAACACTTCCAGAAGATGTTGAGAAATTGTCTCGTACATATATGAATTCACCAATTCATATTGAAATTAAAGCAGCTGGGATTACGACGGATAAAATTGAACATACTCTTTTTGAGGTGATAGAAGACGAGAAGCTTTCACTACTTAAAGATGTAACAACGATTGAGAATCCTGATAGCTGTATTATTTTCTGTCGTACACAAGAAAATGTAGATCATGTATATAGACAATTAAAACGAGCTAACTATCCTTGTGACAAAATACATGGTGGTATGGTACAAGAAGATCGTTTTGAAGTCATGGATGATTTTAGAAAAGGAAAATTCCGTTATTTAGTAGCAACAGATGTAGCTGCGAGAGGAATTGATATTGATAATATTACACATGTTATTAATTATGATATTCCACTTGAAAAAGAAAGCTACGTACATCGTACTGGAAGAACGGGACGAGCTGGAAATAGTGGAAAAGCTATTACATTTATAACACCATATGAAAATAGATTTTTAGAAGAGATTGAGGAGTATATTGGATTTGAAATTCCAAAGGCAATTGGACCTTCAAAAGAAGAAGTTATGAAAGAGAAAGCTGCATTTGAAGAAAAGATACATGCTAAACCAATTATAAAGAAAGATAAAAATGCAGATATCAACAAAGGCATTATGAAGCTGTACTTTAATGGCGGGAAGAAAAAGAAAATTAGGGCGGTAGATTTCGTCGGTACAATTGCTAAAATTAAAGGTGTTACAGCAGAAGATATAGGTATTATTACGATACAAGATAATGTTTCTTACGTTGAAATATTAAATGGAAAAGGACCACTTGTCTTGAAAGTCATGAAGACTACAACGATTAAAGGGAAACAACTAAAAGTTCATGAAGCAATTAAGTAAATAAAAAACTATCCACTTTAATAGGTGGATAGTTTTTTATTTATGATTCTTTTAAATCATCCACTAGTTGCTCCGCTAAACGTCTATACATATTACTCATAGTCACGAAGGATGTTAGTAGTAGAAATTTTTCTAGCTTTGTATCTTCTAAGGAAGAAATCTCATTTACTTCTGTAACACGGTTATTTACGTCTTGTTTAAAGCTTTCGACATTGCTTTCAGTAAGAGCAAGATAATTTTTGTATAACGTATTTAATTCGAATGAATCATCATTTAATAAGGAGTCATTTATAGTTTCTAATGAACTTTTTATGTCGTTAATGGAGAGAGCTCCCTTTAATTGATAAATTAGGCTAATTAAAATCATATGCTCTTTTGAATACTTTTTATTTTTGATAGGGATGAATAGTTTCCCTTTTGCGTAATTATTAATCATCGTTTTTGTTAATACTTTTTCATCATCAGTTCTCGTTGTATCTGCATAAGTATTCTCAAATAGTTGGACAACTTGGTCTACATATAAGTCAACATTTGGAATATCCTCAAGTTTAATGTTTTTTTCTAAATGTAATGTCTTAAGTAATTCATTTATATTTTCCACGTAGAATCCCTCACTTTTATAACTTAGTGGAACTTAATGTTTAATATATCTTTAAATATGGTATTACGAAACAAATGAATTGTAAATGTTGACCTTAAAAAGAAATGTGTATATAATTACATGTAGTTATCAAAACTACATGTAATTATATGAGGGGTGTTATTATGAATACTTATGTAAGGGAACCAGTTAATGCATTTACTCACTTAGGTGGAGCGATATTATCATTTATTGCGTTATTAGCTATGCTTGTGAAAGTTTCTATCAAGATGCCATCATTTGCTGCAATTACAGCTGTTATTTTGTTTGGTATTGGAATGATGGTCCTTTATACGGCGTCAGCTGTATATCATAGTGTTGTGGCCAATGAACGTGTTATATACTTCTTTAGGAAGCTAGATCATTCTATGATTTTTATATTAATTGCAGGTACATATGCACCCTTTTGCTTAATTACATTAAATTCAGCAAGTGGTTTGCTATTATTTTGCTTAGTCTATGCAACTGCGATTTGTGGCATTGTATTTAAAATGTTTTGGTTTAATTGTCCAAGGTGGTTATCGACAGCAATTTATATTACGATGGGTTGGTTAATTGTTTTATTCTTTGCACCGTTAGCTGAGAATTTAAGTACAGGAGGCATTATTTTCTTAGTACTTGGGGGCATTTTTTATACAATTGGTGGATTTATTTATGGAACAAAGCCAAAATGGTTAGAGTTTAAATATATGGGGCATCATGAAATTTTTCATGTTTTTGTATTATTAGGTAGTCTTGCGCATTTTCTAAGTGTATATTGTTACGTAATTTAATAAAAAACGTCACATAATTTTTATTATGTGGCATTTTTTTATTACCTGATTAGAATCGTATATGTTATAAAATTATTATGGGATAAAATGTAAGTTTCTGTGTTCGCATGTTAAACATAGGATAAGAAATATGTGATATACTTTGAGAAGTTTATAATGAATGAAATATGGAGGACTATAATTATGGCAATACTTGTAACAGGTGGAGCAGGATATATTGGTAGTCATACATGTGTAGAATTACTAAATAGCGGTTACGAAGTTATAGTAGTGGATAACCTTTCGAATAGCTCGGTAGAATCTATAAATCGAGTAAAAGAAATAACAGGAAAACAATTTAAGTTTTATAAAGAAGATGTTTTAAATCGCGAAGCGCTTGACGCAATTTTTGAAGAAAATTCAATTGAAGCAGTTATTCACTTTGCAGGATTTAAAGCTGTAGGGGAGTCAGTAGCGATTCCATTAACATATTATCATAACAACATTACAAGCACGTTAGTGCTATGTGAAGTAATGCAGAAACATAATGTAAAGAAGATAATCTTTAGTTCATCTGCAACTGTATATGGTATCCCGGAAACGTCACCGATTACGGAGGAGTTTCCATTAAGTGCAACAAATCCATATGGTCAAACGAAATTAATGATTGAGCAAATTATGCGTGATGTAGCATTTGCAGATGCAGAATGGAGTATCGCATTACTTCGCTATTTCAATCCATTTGGTGCACACGAAAGTGGGCGTATCGGAGAAGATCCAAATGGAATCCCAAATAACTTAATGCCATATGTAACGCAAGTAGCGGTAGGTAAGTTAAAAGAATTAAGCGTATTCGGAAATGACTATCCAACGAAAGATGGAACAGGAGTCCGTGATTACATCCATGTTGTGGACTTAGCAAATGGTCACGTAAAGGCGCTTGAGAAAGTACTGAGTACAACAGGAGTAGATGCTTATAACCTGGGCACAGGCATGGGCTATAGTGTACTAGAGATGGTTGAAGCGTTTGAAAAAGTTTCGGGCAAGAAAGTTCCTTATAAAATTACAGAGCGTCGCCCAGGTGATGTGGCAGTATGTTTTGCTGATGCATCGAAAGCAAAGCGTGAATTAGGCTGGGAGGCAACACGCGGATTAGAAGAAATGTGTGCTGACTCTTGGAAATGGCAATCAAATAATAAAAATGGCTATTTAGAAGTTTAATGATGAATATAAAAAATGACCTTTGCATAAAAGCAAGAGGTCATTTTTTATATTCATTTTCTACTAAGTTTATTAGCGAACCTAGAAAAGAACGTTCGCTGTTTTAAATGATATGATTTTACAATATCTTATGCTAGAAGGTAGTAGAATGAGATAGAGTAATGTATTATTTTATTAATTTTTTATGGGAATTGAAAGCGTATTATTGAAATGTATTCCAACACTTGTATCATTGCTAGAGTACGTTTATAATCAAGGAATCCTAGTTCATGTTTTGATAGGATTATTTATTATTGAAAGCGTTTTAAGTTCACTCCTTTTTTTGAGGTAGGAGGTCTGACTTATTTAGGTGAAAAATTATGTATGTAGTTTTAAATGGGAAGAAAAATAATATAAGTATCATTTTATAGTGTGGGGAGGTTAAAAGTGTGAAAGGTAAAGATTTTCACACGAATATATATGGGTTATGTAGGATTATTACTTTCAGGAGCAGCTTTATTTTTAAATAGTCTTGTTATATTAGGGAAAGCAGAGATGAAAAGTGCGGGTGTTTTTAATTTATTTGTGGGTGCACTACAAATTATTATTCCGTTTTATTTGATTATGATTTCTGACCAAAGCAATTGGACAGTGTATTCATATGCGGCTACTTTCTTATTTGGATTAACTTATTTATATGTAGGTGTTACTTTTATAAAAGGAATGGATAGTAGTGGTCTAGGATGGTTTTGTATTTGGGTAGCAATTATAGCCTTATTCTATATGGTTGTTTCATTTGTTCAATTCCATGATGTTGTTAATGCGTTAACGTGGTTTATGTGGGCATTACTTTGGTATTTATTCTTTGTATTAAATACACAAAAGAAGAACATTAATCAATATCTTGGAAGGATTGCCTTCGTACAATCATGGGTAACATTGACTTTACCTTCACTCTTTTATTTTATGGGAGTGTGGGGAGAGGGATTCGTATATGAATTATGGGTTTATGTATCTGTAATTTCTATTTTATACTTCTGTTATTGTATTTATAAATATCGAGTACGTTAATATATTATCTGTATAAAGGCATGGAATCGTTAAACGAATTCCATGCTTTTTATATGTTAGCACTTATAATAGAGAGGTAGTATTTTACAATTTGCTAAAGTGGGGATGATGAAGTTGAAAAAAGTATTGGTGCTAGGGGGAACAAGATTTTTTGGTAAACATTTAGTAGAAGCACTTTTGCAAGAGGGGCACGATGTAACGATTGCGACGAGAGGAATTACGGAAGATTCTTTTGGCAGTAGAGTAAAAAGACTTATTGTAGATAGGGAAGATGAAAAACAACTAGCAGAGCGTCTAGGAGATAAAAGTTATGATATTGTATACGATAATTTATGCTATAGCTCGAATGCAGCGAAGGTAATATGTGAAGTGTTACGAGGGAAAACGAAGAAATATGTTATGACATCTTCAATGGCCGTCTATGAACCTGCCCTAAGCTTATCAGAAGAAGACTTTAATCCGTACGAGTATGCAATCGCGTATGGAGATAGGAATGACTTCAATTATGGTGAAGGAAAGAGATTAGCTGAAGCCGTTGTATTTCAACATGCAACATTCCCAGTCGTTGCAGTGCGTTTTCCAGTTGTTATTGGAGAAAATGATTATACGAAAAGGTTACAATTTTACGTTGAATGTATTGTGAACCAAAAACCTATCGTTGTGGATCATGTAGATGGAACTTTGTCATTTATACATGAAAAAGAGGCAGGAGAGTTTCTAGCTTGGTGCGGAATGGCAAATGTGAGAGGACCAATTAACGCCTGTAGTAACGGAGTAGTTTCTATGGAAGAAATTATTCATTTCATAGAAGAGAAGACAGGAATAAAAGCACTCATTCAGAAAGCTGGGGGAAATATAGCTCCTTATAATGAGGTAACTAACTGTACGTTACATAATGGAAAGGCTCGTGAATTCGGATTTTTGTTCCGAGAGCTGAAACTAGAAATAAAAAATATTTTAAAACATTATATAAATACAATGAAGTAATCATAAATCCCCCGGTGGCAATCCGGGGGATTCTGGAGGATTTCGACAATACTGATTTTACATTACCAAATTTACCTTATACGTACGACTAATGTTTTTGTGATTGAATTGCTTGTAAATACTTCTCGTTTACTTGGTCCCAGTTTACTGTATGCCACCAGTTGGTAACAAACTCTGGGCGCCTATTTTGATACTTTAAATAATAAGCATGTTCCCATACATCAATTACGAGTAAGGGGATTTTCCCTTCTTGCAAAGGCGTATCTTGATTTGGTGTACTCATAACAGAGAGTTCCTCACCGTCAAGAACAAGCCATCCATAGCCACTTCCAAAACGACTAATAGCTGCTTTGGAAAGTTGATCTTTTAAGTTGTCAAAGGTATTGAAATAATAATCAATTACTTTTGCAACGTCTCCATTAGGCTCACCGCCACCTCGTGGGCTCATCACTTCCCAAAAAAGACTATGACAATAGTGACCACCACCGTTATTTCGTACAGCTGTAACAATTTCCTTCGGTAAAGCATCTAAATTACATAGCAATTCTTCTAAAGATTTATTATGTAATTCAGTATAATTTTCTAAAGTAGCATTTAAATTGTTTACGTATGTCGCATGGTGCTTTCCATGATGAATGGCAAGTGTATTGCTATCAATATGTGGCTCTAGTTCATCATAGTCATATGAAAGCTTTGGCAATTGAAATGAAGACATAACATTCCCTCCTTTCGACTTAAAAAGTTGGTCTAGGTAAAAATACTTTACCTGAGTCAAAAATACACCCATTTTCCATATAAGTCAATAGTAATTCCATTAATTTTCTGAAAAATATTACAATAAAAGTAACACTCTCACTTTCATTTGTGACTCCTATCCTTTTTGCTTATACTGTAAAGTAGCAGGGTTTTGTTGAAATAGAAGGAGATTGTTTATGAGTAAAACGAAACAATTAATAGAGGAAGCAAGTAATTTTATTACGATTTGTTATAAGGAGCTTCATAAAGAACAATTGATAGAAGAACGTATAAAAGAAATTCAAATTGAGATAGAGAAGACAGGGACATATGAGCATACATTTGAAGAACTTGTTCATGGTTCACGAATGGCATGGCGTAACAGTAATAGATGTATTGGAAGACTATTTTGGAGTAAGATGCACATATTAGATGCGCGCGAAGTAAATGATGAAGAGGGTGTATATAATGCATTAATTCATCATATTAAATATGCAACGAACGACGGAAAAGTTAAACCAACCATTACGATTTTTAAGCAATATCAAGGTGAAGAAAATAATATAAGAATTTATAATCACCAATTGATTCGATATGCAGGATATAAAACAGAAACGGGAGTGATTGGTGATTCTCATTCCGCTACATTTACGGACTTTTGTCAGGAGCTTGGTTGGCAAGGAGAAGGTACGAATTACGATGTATTGCCACTTGTGTTTTCTATAGATGGAAAAGCGCCTATATATAAAGAAATTCCGAGAGAAGAAGTAAAAGAAGTGCCAATTGAACACCCGGAATACCCTATTTCATCACTTGGAGTAAAATGGTATGGTGTTCCAATGATTTCAGATATGCGTTTAGAAATTGGCGGTATTTCTTATACAGCCGCTCCGTTCAATGGATGGTATATGGGAACAGAAATTGGGGCGCGCAACTTAGCAGATCATGATCGTTATAATTTACTTCCGGCTGTTGCGGAGATGATGGATTTAGATACATCGAGAAACGGTACCTTATGGAAAGATAAGGCGCTAATTGAGTTGAATATTGCCGTACTACACTCCTTTAAAAAACAAGGAGTTAGTATTGTTGATCACCATACTGCTGCACAACAATTTCAGCAATTTGAGAAGCAAGAAGCTGCTTGTGGTCGTGTTGTAACAGGTAATTGGGTATGGCTTATTCCACCATTATCTCCAGCTACCACCCACATTTATCATAAACCGTATCCGAATGAAATTTTGAAGCCAAATTTCTTTCATAAATGATATTTAGTGTAGGTTTTTTCTGTGAAATATAATTTTTTTTAACTACTGTTATGTAGCAAATGGAAGCCTTTACTCTCGGTTATTTTTGGAAGAGGCTTTTTGAACCAAGGAGTTCCTTATGTTATAATCAAATTTCTGTTTCGAAGACCTTATAGAAATATAAGGTCTTTTGTTTTGCTTTTTTATGTAAGAGGAAGAGATTCTTTCTTTTTAATAAGGGATTTGGCATATTTTTAGGGACAACATAAGTATGTGGGAAGTCGATAAAATGTTATGCATATATAATTATTGTGTTTTGGTTTTAAACAATAAAACATAATAAAGTTGTTTTTTTAGATTGCTGAGGAAGGAGGAAGTGTAAATGAGGATGAAGAGTCGAAAAACTGATTGGCCTGTATTTATTATTAGTGGTGGTTCACTTTTATTATTTGTAATTGCAGTTTTTTTGAACAAGGATTATGTAGAGAGTGCGATTAATAAAAGTTTCGCTTTTTCAATTAAATATTTCGGTGCCTTCTGGCAAATTTTATTATTAGGTACATTTATTGTTGCGATGTGTATGGCGTTCTCCAAATATGGGAGAGTTAAGCTTGGAGGATTAGAAAAACCTGAGATTAGTACGGCAAAATGGCTTGCTATTATTATGTCTACATTACTTGCCGGAGGTGGCGTTTTTTGGGCAGCAGCAGAGCCAATGTATCATTTGATGACGGTGCCACCAATACATGATGGTATATCTGCTGGAACGAAAGAAGCAGTCATGCCTGCTTTAGCACAAAGTTATATGCATTGGGGATTTTTAGCATGGACGATTTTAGGTACAATTAGTGCGGTAGTTATGATGTATGGACATTATCATAAAGATATGCCGCTAAAACCTCGAACGCTTTTATATCCTATTTTTGGGGAGAAATTAAGAAAGAGCCTGCTTGGAACGATAATTGATGCAGCTGCAATTATTGCAGTAGCTGCAGGTACAATTGGCCCAATTGGATTTTTAGGTTTACAAGCAAGTTATGGATTACAAGAATTATTTGGAATTTCTGATGTGTTTACTACTCAATTAGCAATTATTGTTTGTGTGGTGGCCGTGTCTACCATATCGGCAGTAACAGGTATTGATAAAGGGATTCAAATTATAAGTAATTTAAATGTTAGATTAGCAATTGTATTAATGGCATTCATATTACTATTTGGGCCAGGTGGATTTATTATTGATTCGTTTGTTTCTTCGTTTGGATTTTATGTAAATGAATTTATACCGATGAGCACATATCGTGGTGATGCAAGTTGGTTAGGATCTTGGACAATCTTTTTCTGGGGATGGTTTATTGGATACGGACCAATGATGGCAATTTTAGTGAGTCGAATTTCAAGAGGGAGAACGATTCGAGAAATCATCGTTGCAATTGGAATTATCGCACCTATTATTACAACGTTTTGGTTTACTATATTAGGTGGATCAGGCGTGTTTTATGAGTTGATGAATCCTGGGTCTATCTCGGACGCATTAAGTGAATCTGGTATGCCGGCAGCTATGATTGCAATTACAGGACAATTGCCACTTTCTAATATTATTGGACCAGCATTTCTTTTATTAACAATTTTATTTGTAGTGACAACAGGGGATTCAATGGCGTATTCCATTTCAATGGCAGTGACTGGAGACGGAGATCCTAGAATTAGTTTGCGAATTTTTTGGTCGCTTATTATGGGCGCAGTTGCAGCAATTCTTTTATATATGGGTGAAGGAAGTATTAATGCGCTACAATCGTTTATCGTGGTGACGGCAGTTCCGGTATCAATTTTGTTATTCCCAATGCTATGGTTAGCGCCTAAAGTTGCGGGAGAATTAGCATTAAAACAAGGTATTGTAAAAGAAGAAGATAAAACTGCATTCTTATTTCAGAAGGCTAGTAAATCAAAATAAATAAAAACGTAAAAGAGGAAGCATCTTAAATGAGATGCTTCCTCTTTTACGTTTAATCTAATACTTTTCCCTTTGTTTCTGGTACACATAGTAGCATTGTAATTAACCCGATTGGGTAGATGATAAAAATCAAGGACATTGCTCCAAGTAGGTTGCCACCTGTAGCGAGTAAGCCAATAATAACAGGCCCAAATCCAGCTAACCCACGTCCTGTACCGAAAATAAAGTTTTCAGCGGTAGAGCGAGCTTCAGCAGGATAGTTTTCAGCTAAAATTGCTCCAAATCCTCCCATCATTCCATTTGCAAAGAATCCAAGCAATGCACTTCCCCATAATAATAATGTTGAATCTGTGAATAAGAAGAAGTAAATGAGACAGTATACTGTACCGCCAATATAATAGATTGCAAAAGTTTTACGGCGACCAATTTTATCAGCTAGAATACCAAAGATTGCAATTCCAATTAGCATACCGATGGTAGAAATGAACATCCAGCCACTTGCTTTTGCTAATGTATAGTTATATTTATTTGCTAAAATAGTGGGCATCCATGTGAAGATTCCGTAATATCCGAAGTTTTGGATGAACGACATAATAATAAGACCAATTGTTGTAATTGTTACTTTTTTATTGGCAAATAACTTTCGAAGTGGAAATTTTTTTATATGTTTTAGTTGTTCTGCTTCAGTAGTTGTTAATTTACCTGTAGCTTCTTTTTGCAACAGTTCCTTTTTGTAGCGTTGTTTTTGCTCCCATATTTTCGGTTCACTTAAACTTTTACGGACATAGACAGCTAGTAAAGCTGGAATTAATCCAAATAAGAAAACGGCTCTCCATCCAAAGTGTGGGACAATAAATGCTGGAAGGAGTGAAGCAATCAGTACACCAAATTGCCATCCAAGTGCAACAACAGATGTCGCTTTAGCTCGCATTTCTTTAGACCAGGTTTCTGTTACGATGGCCATTCCGATTCCGAATTCACCACCAACTCCCATTCCAACTAAAAAGCGCAGAATTAATAATTGCCAGTAGTCTGTTGCGAAATAAATGAGTGCGGTTGCTAGTGAAAACAGTAAGATTGTGAAGGCCATTGTACGAATACGGCCAAATAAATCAGCAATAAATCCAAATAAATAAGAACCAATTAACATCCCTATTGTGGTAGCTAATGTTAAGTTTCCACCTTCAACAGGACTTAAGTGAAACTCTTTTAAAATATAGACAAGTACGAAAGATAATAGCAACATATCTAAACCTTCTGCTGCATATCCTAGCGCAGAACCAAATAATGTTTTATATCTTTTCGCTTT
Organism: Bacillus cereus group sp. BceL291; assembly: GCF_051776705.1. NCBI lineage: Bacteria > Bacillati > Bacillota > Bacilli > Caryophanales > Bacillaceae > Bacillus > Bacillus cereus group sp. BceL291. The sequence goes on from NZ_JBPWAP010000018.1 coordinate 54,560, forward strand.
CGTCTCCGCTGTTATTTGTTGTACATCAGTAGTGACGTTCATTATTACTCCTCCTTATTTTCTACAGTCGCTATGGAAGAATAACAAAAGGCCTTCTCACCTGATATGATGAGAAGGCCAAAAAAGCATACGTATCCCCCAAAAAGAACATACGTATATTATATTCCGACTTCCTTCTCAACCTCACGGGGTTGGGTTAAAGGACTGTATTATTACTTTATTTTTAGCACTCTTCTATTGTATTGTCAAATAAAGAGGAAGTTATTATGTGTAAAATATTTCAAAAAATATTTCGTTCTTCTTGACGCCGACTTCATTATTTTCCCATAATAAAACTAACTAAATAAAAAGGAATGAATCAAAGATGCTAAATTTAGTACTCATGATGATTGAACGAGTCGGACTTATAGTTATTTTAGGATTTTTACTCTCTCATATTAAAACTTTCAGACGCCTCCTTCATAAACAGGATGGCTATGTAGATAAGCTGAAGCTTATTTGTATTTTTTCGGTATTTACAATTGTAAGCAATTACACTGGGATTGAAATAGCAGGAAATACGATTATGAATGAAAACTGGTTACAAGGTGTTTCTTCGTCAAGTACAATTGCGAATACGCGTATTATGGGTGTCGGTATTAGCGGCTTACTTGGTGGCCCTATCGTAGGGGTTGGAGTAGGATTTATTGCTGGTATTCATCGTTATATGCTTGGTGGTACGACAGCGCTAAGCTGCGCAATCTCTTCTATTTTAGCGGGGATTATAACTGGTTATATTGGATATATTTTCAAAAAATATAATCGTACAATTACTCCTAAGTTTTCAGCAGTTTTAAGTGTTTTTATCGTATCTTTAGAAATGCTAATGATTTTATTAATTATAGAGGATGGAATTAGCGTTGTGAAAACAATAGCGATACCAATGATTCTTGTAAATAGTTTTGGAAGTTTTATTTTACTTTCTATGATACAAGCTATTTTGCGTCTGGAGGAGAATGCAAAGGCACTTCAGACCCATAAAGTATTACGTATTGCAGATAAAACGTTACCGTATTTCCGCCAAGGCTTAACAGAAGAATCATGTAAGCATGTGGCACAAATTATTCACCGTTTTACAGGAACAGATGCGGTATCCTTAACAGATACAGAGAAAATATTAGCTCATGTTGGATTAGCATCAGATCACCATATTCCTTCACATAGTTTAATAACCGGTTTGTCGAAAGAAGTGTTAAACACAGGGAAAATAATGAAAGCGAAATCACGTGAGGTTATTAATTGTCAACATGAAGGCTGCCCTTTGCAAGCGGCGATTGTAATTCCACTAACTTCGCATGGAAATACGATAGGGACATTAAAACTCTATTTCAAAAATCCTAACCAGTTAAGTCGTGTGGAAGAGGAATTAGCAGAAGGGTTAGCAAAAATATTCTCCACGCAGTTAGAGTTAGGAGAAGCTGAGTTGCAAAGTAAATTACTTCAAGATGCGGAGATAAAAGCATTACAAGCGCAAATTAACCCACACTTTTTATTTAATGCGATTAATACAGTATCAGCTTTATGTCGAACAGATGTAGAAAAAGCAAGGAAGTTATTATTACAGCTTAGCGTATATTTCCGTTGTAATTTGCAAGGGGCACGTCAGTTATTGATTCCACTAGAACAAGAATTAAACCATGTACAGGCATACTTATCACTAGAACAAGCAAGGTTCCCAAATAAGTATGAGGTAAAGATGTATATTGAAGATGAGCTAAAGACAACTTTAGTACCACCATTTGTTCTTCAACTATTGGTTGAAAATGCATTGCGACATGCTTTTCCGAAGAAGCAACCAGTATGCGAAGTGGAAGTGCATGTTTTTGAAAAAGAGGGTATGGTTCACTTTGAAGTAAAAGATAATGGACAGGGAATTGAGGAAGAACGTTTAGAACAATTAGGAAAGATGGTAGTTTCGTCAAAGAAAGGGACTGGAACAGCTTTATATAATATTAATGAACGTCTTATTGGGTTATTTGGGAAAGAAACGATGCTTCATATTGAAAGTGAATTAAATAAGGGGACGGAGATTACCTTTATTATTCCAAAAAAAGTAGGGGAGGAAGAGCCGGGTGTTAAAAGTATTAGTAGTTGACGATGAAATGTTAGCACGTGATGAACTAAAGTATTTATTAGAGAGAACGAAAGAAGTTGAGATAATTGGTGAGGCTGATTGTGTGGAAGACGCATTAGAAGAACTAATGCAAAGTAGACCAGATATTGTGTTTTTAGATATTCAATTATCCGATGATAACGGATTTGAAATCGCGAATATATTAAAGAAGATGAAAAATCCACCTGCAATTGTATTTGCTACTGCCTATGATCAATATGCGCTGCAAGCATTTGAAGTAGATGCGTTAGACTACATTTTAAAACCATTTGATGAAGAGCGTATTGTGCAGACATTAAAGAAGTATAAAAAACAAAAACAAGCGCAAATAGAAACGAAGCACGAAATAAAGGGGACAGATGTAACAGCAGAGATGCATAAATTAGCATTACCAATTGAAGAATCAATCGTACTTGTGAATATTGAAGATATTATATATGTAGGGCTTGTAGATGGGAAAGTAACAGTAAAAACAACGAGGGAAACGTATGTAACACATGATACACTTGTAATTTTAGAGAAGAAGTTACCACAAGCAAGCTTCATGCGCGTACACCGTAGCTTTATTGCGAATATTAATCATATTACTGAAATTCAGCCATGGTTTAATTCTACTTATAATTTAATCATGAAAGAAGGATCGAAAGTACCTGTTAGCCGTACATATGCAAAAGAACTCAAGAAGCTGCTTCGTATTTAAGAAGCAGCTTTTGTATTTCATCCTTTTATATTTGTAACTGATTCTGTATATTTGACGTTCTGTTATGTAAACGCTCACTTATACGTTTGTATCCTATACAATAAAGGTACCAAATCGAAAGAGGTGGCCAAAATGAGTACGAAAAAAGTATATAGTTTCTTATCACAAGCATTCATATTCTCAGCTATTATGTTAATTTCTAATATTATTGCAACACATTTACCAATTCCAATGCCTTCATCGGTAATCGGGTTAGTTATTTTATTTAGTCTATTATGTTTAAAAGTTATTAAATTGGAGCAAGTTGAATCACTCGGAACAGCTTTAACAGGTATTATTGGATTCTTATTCGTCCCATCAGGTATTTCAGTTATTAATTCTCTTGGTGTAATGGGGCAATACTTTGTACAAATTTTAACTGTAATTGTTGTAGCAACAGTTATTTTACTTGCTGTAACAGGGTTATTTGCACAATTTATTTTAGGAAAAGATGAAAAAGAAACAGAAGATACAAAAGAATTGAAAATAGTAAATAAAGGACGCAAGCACGGAAAGGTTGCGTAACCATTGCATTTATATATTGTTAGGAGGTAATGAACATGGCAAGCACAATGACTCCATATTTCGGAATCGTCGTTTCATTAATCGCATACGGAATCGGAACATTATTATTCAAGCATTCAAAAGGGTTCTTCCTATTTACACCATTATTCGTAGCGATGGTATTAGGGATTGTCTTTCTAAAGGTAGGTAACTTTACTTTTGAAGAATATAATACTGGCGGAAAAATGATTAGTTTCTTCTTAGAGCCAGCAACAATTGCATTTGCTATCCCACTCTATAAACAAGTTGATAAGTTGAAAAAATATTGGTGGCAAATTTTATCAGCTATCGTGGTTGGATCTATTTGCTCAGTAATTGTCGTGTTCATTGTTGCAAAAGCAATCGGTTTAGATACAGCAGTAATGAATTCAATGCTACCACAAGCAGCAACAACAGCAATTGCGTTACCAATTTCAGAAAGTATTGGTGGTATTCCAGCAATTACATCGTTTGCAGTTATTTTCAACGCAGTTATCGTATACGCATTAGGAGCATTATTCTTAAAAACATTTAGAGTGAAACATCCGATTGCAAAAGGTTTAGCACTTGGAACAGCGGGTCATGCATTAGGAGTTGCGGTAGGAATTGAAATGGGTGAGGTAGAGGCAGCGATGGCAAGTATTGCTGTAACAGTAGTTGGGGTTGTAACAGTAGTTGTCATCCCAATGTTCATACCATTCATTGGATAGTAAAACTTACTTAAAAAACAAGAAAAGCAAGCTATTTGTAGGACAGATTTCTACTGATAGCTTGCTTTTTATGTTACAGTAGTGGTAAGACCTATTTAAAAAAATATAAGTTTCCTTAAATCTTCATTAATACTATGTAGAATACGTTTTGAATTAGGTCATTGTATTGTAAAATAAGAAGTAAGCTACTATATACCTGTTAAGGTAGGCATATAATGAGTTTATAAAAATCTTAATATGAATGAATAATTAAAAGTAGAAAAGAGAGAGAAATCTACTTATTAACGTTTTAGTTTATAGGACAGGAGAGAGTATTCGTCGATTATGCAAATAAAAAACCTGTTTCAAAGTAAAGGATTTCAGAGGTTACTCGTATTAGTAATACTTGCTCTCGTGTTATACGGGCTGCAAAGTATGTTGAATTTAATATTAATTACGTTTATTCTCACGTATTTAATGGATCGATTCCAAAAGTTTATTTCCCGCAAATTAGATCATTTCATGCCTATTAATCGAAAAATTATTATAGCATTTCTATATGTAATGTTAATTGGTGGAATTGCTATTACGCTATTTAAATATTTACCAGTATTGACGATACAAATTTCACAACTGATTTACCAATTCAATGTATTTTTAAGAAACCCACCAGATAGTGAACTAATTAAGTATGCAGTTAATGCTGTCAATCATATGGAGCTTTCTAAATATGTAGGACAAGGCGTAGACATTTTGTATAAATCGATTACGAATGTTGGTAAATTTGGCCTTCAGGTTTTACTTTCTTTAATTTTGAGTTTGTTTTTCTTATTAGAAAAATCTCGTATTGTTGGTTTTACTGCAAAGTTTAAAGAAAGCAGGCTTGCAATTTTCTATACTGAAATTGAGTACTTCGGAAAGAAATTTGCACGTTCATTTGGAAAGGTAATCGAAGCACAATTTTTAATTGCTATTGTTAACTGTGTTCTTTCAGTTATCGCATTATGGATATTAGGATTCCCGCAATTATTAGGTTTAGCATTAATGATTTTCTTGCTTGGATTAATTCCAGTAGCGGGGGTTATCATTTCGTTATTCCCACTTTGTATGATTGCTTACAATATTGGCGGTATTATGTACGTTGTTTATATTTTAGTTATCGTAACAGTGATTCATGCGCTTGAAAGTTACGTATTAAATCCGAAGTTTATGTCGCAAAAAACAAATTTACCGATTTTCTATACTTTTATGGTATTAATTTTCTCAGAGCACTTCTTAGGTGTATGGGGACTGATTATCGGTATTCCAATCTTCATTTTCTTACTAGATGTTTTAGACGTGACAAGTGATGAAATGGAGAAGGATGTTGGAAAAAATAAAGTGAAGTAAGAAAAAGCATCGATGTTCGATGCTTTTTCTTTTATAACATTATGTTTCTTATGCCATACTGTAAGGAGAATATAGAATAGGGGTGAAGTAATGGCTGTAAATGAAAAGGTAGAGTTAGCTACATTTGCTGGAGGGTGTTTCTGGTGTATGGTTTCTCCATTTGAAGAGATGGAGGGCATTATACAGGTTATTTCAGGTTATACAGGCGGTCATAAAGAGGACCCAACGTATAAAGAAGTGTGCTCAGAAACAACAGGACATTATGAAGCGGTACAAATTACATTTGATGCAAATAAAATGTCGTATGAGGAATTGTTAAATATATATTGGAGACAAATTGATCCGACCGATATTGGAGGACAATTCCACGACCGCGGACAGTCTTATGAAACAGTGATTTTTTATCATAATGAAGAACAACATAAAAAAGCAGAAGCCTCAAAAGAAGAACTTGAGCAGAGTGGGCGCTTTTCAAAACCAATTGCGACAAAAATACTACCAGCAGCTACATTTTATCCAGCTGAAGAATATCACCAAGGATATCATAAGAAAAACACATTCCGCTATGAGTTATATCGTAAAGGCTCAGGACGAGATGCTTTTATTAAGCAACATTGGCCAAAGGATAATGCTCATTTAAAAGAAAAACTCAATGAGATGCAGTTTTATGTAACGCAGGAAAATGGTACAGAACCACCATTTCGAAATGAGTATTGGAACCATAAAGAGGAAGGTCTTTATGTAGACATCGTTTCAGGTGAGCCGCTATTTACTTCTCTAGACAAATTTGATAGTGGATGTGGATGGCCTAGTTTTACAAAACCAGTTATGTCAGCAAGTGTGAAAGAAAAGATGGATGTGAGTCATAATATGACGCGTACAGAAGTGAGAAGTAAGGGAGGAGATTCACATCTTGGGCATGTATTTCCAGACGGTCCAGGACCAAATGGACTTCGTTACTGCATTAATTCTGCAGCCCTTCGATTTATTCCAAAAGAGGAATTAGAGAAAGAAGGCTATGGTGATTTTCTAGTCTTGTTTGGAAATAAAAAATAACCTCGCAGTTAGCGAGGTTATTTTTTGTTATTTTGTTTTTTTCTTTTTAAATTTGCTTAATACTTCATAAACGATTGGAACAATAAGAAGTGTTAATAACGTTGAACTTGTTAATCCACCAATTACCGTTACACCAAGTCCTTTAGAAATTAAGCCACTACCTTCAAATCCTAATGCAAGCGGGATAAGAGCACCAATTGTTGCAATTGCAGTCATTAAAATTGGACGAAGGCGTGTTGCACCAGCTTCTAATAAAGCTTCACGTGTTGATAGTCCTTCATTTTCTTTATGAATAACGCGGTCGATAAGCACGATTGCGTTTGTTACAACGATACCGATTAACATAAGCGCCCCAATCATTGCAGACACACTTAATGTTTCACCGGAGATTAATAAGGCAACAAGAGCTCCGATAATCGTAAATGGTAGCGAGAATAAAATTGCGAATGGTGCAAGGGCACCGCCAAATGTAACGACAAGAACGAAGTACACAATGGCAATCGCAGCTAACATCGCTAAGCCAAGTTGCTTAAATGATTCTTCAATATCTTTTGTAACGCCGCCCATAGAAACATCTACGCCAGAAGGAAGATCCATTTTATCTACTTCTTTTTGAACAGCGGCAGATGCTTTTGAAACGTCATCAGATGTTAGTTTTGCACTTACTTCTGCATAAACACGGCCATCGCGGTGTTTCACTGTATTCGAAGTTTCACCTTCTTTTACAGTCATAACATCTTTCACAGCCACTTCAGTACCAAGTGGTGTTGTAATTTTACGATTTGTTAAGTCATCGATTGTTTCATAATTTTGTTTTTCAGCTTCTACATATACATTGATATCTTTACCGTCTTTTTTAATTGTTGTCAGAACAGGGCGATCATGTTGATTAGAAAGTCCCATTCCAATTTGAGCAGCCGTTAAGCCCATTTTACTCAGCTTTTCCTGATCTGCGACTAAAGTGTACTCTGCATATGTTTTTGCAATACTAGAGTCAATATCCTTTAAGTCTTTATTTTTCTTCATGATATTTTGAATATCTTTTACGACAGGCTTAATGTCTTCTGAGCTATCTCCGTAAACGTATAGTTTAATTTCGTTACTACCGCCACTTGCTCCGAAGTCTTGGTTTTTCCATTCGCCTTTGCCAGACATCTTCTGTAAATCTTTAACGACCTGTTCTTTCTCTTTTTCAAAGTTTTTCGTGTCGTTATCATATTGCACGAAGAACATTGCTTGGTTTGATCGACCAGGACTCATTGGGTTTTCGCCACCTAATGAGAACTGAATTGTTTTGACGTCTTTATTATTTTGGAAGTGCTTCTCAGCTTTTGTTGCAATTTTTTCAACGTCTTCTAACGTTTGACCTGGTTCGGGGTTGTATGTTGCGATAATCATTTTTTCTTCTTCAGAAGGTAAGAAACTTACACCGATAACTGGTACAAGTGCAAGACTACCAACTAATAGAAGGACAGCGATACTTGATGTAATAATTTTGTGATTTAAAGCCCATGCAAGTATGCGTTTATACCCATTTGCTAATTTACTTGGTTTTTCTTCATGATGTACTTCTTTTTCCCTCATGCTCTCTTTCTTAAATAAGGAATGAGCTAGCATCGGTACGATTGTAACTGCTACTAGTAATGATGCTAATAAAGCGAAGACGATAGTTAAGGCGAATGGTAAGAACATTTCACCAATCATACCTTTTACTAGTCCAAGTGGTAAAAATACAGCAATTGTTACGATGGTAGAAGACATAATTGGGATAAACATTTCTTTCGTAGCTTCACGAATTAAATCTTTTCCGCGCAATTTCTCTTCTGATAACGACATACGGCGGTAAATATTTTCAATAACAACAATTGAGTCATCGACAACGCGGCCTATAGCAACGGTCATTGCTCCAAGTGTCATAATGTTAAGCGTAATATCCATTTGCTTTATGACTAAAACAGCAATTAATAAAGAAAGTGGTATTGAAACGACAGAGATTAACGTTGTTCGAATATTTCGTAGGAACAGCATAATAATAACGATCGCAAAGATAGCACCGAAAATTGCTTTGCTCAGCATTGTTTCTACTGATTTTTCAATAGGTGCACCTTGATCGAATGTTGAAATAATCTCTAAGTCTTTATACTTTTTCTCAAGTTCTTTTACTTTATCTTTTACTGCATTTACAACATCAACTGTATTTGCATCAGAGGCCTTCACAATTTGAATTCCAATTGCTTCTTTTCCATTTGTTCGAGAAATGGATTCTGCTTTCCCAACTTCTTTAATGTCAGCAATTTCATCTAATGTAACTGTTGGAATCCCGTTCATAGCGGCTGGATTCATTTGTGGCGTTTGTGCACCAGCGCCAGCATTTTGACTACCTTGACCGTTAGGTGAGGAAGGTATAGCTGGGATTTTAAGTTCTTTTAATGCTTTAATCGTTGTAATATTGCCATCTACAACAACTGATTTTTCCGTGTCTTTAAATGTGTATAAGCCAAGTGGTAAAGATACATCCGATCCTTTAATCACATTTTTTACAGTATCTTCACTTAGTCCTAGTTCTTTCATTTTATCTTTCTTAAAGATGAGCTGTACTTCATCTACTTGTTGACCAGCAATTTGAACAGATGCAACACCATCAAGTCCTTTTAATCCCGGTACAACATTTTTTTCTACATTTTCAGTTAAAGTAGCTAAAGATTCATTCTTGCTTGCTACGCTTAACGAAATAACGGGAAAAGCATTGAAGTTTACTCGTGAAACTTTAGGATCTTTAACACCTTCTGGGAGTTTTACATTTGTGAGAGCTTCTTTAATTTCTGTTTCTGCTTTTTCCATATTTTTGTCAAAATCGTATTCTACTTGAATAGAAGATGCGTTTTGAAAAGATGATGAACTCACAACGTTAACACCGCTTAAATTTTGTAGTTGTTCTTCCATCGGCTTTGAAACTTTATCAGCTACTTCTTCTGGTGTAGCACCAGGATAGACCGTAGTTACTGTCACAATCGGTGTTGTAATATCAGGAATTGTTTCCAGCTTCATATTGAGTCCAGAGTAGATCCCCGCAATAGTAACAATAATGGTTAGTAGCCAAACTGCGAACTTATTTTTTAACGAGAAATTGATGATTTTGTTCATGTTTGCGCTCCCTTTGTATTATATTGACCAACTGGTCAGTCTAATACATAATATAACTGACCATTCGGTCAATCGTCAATAAAAAGGGATGGTATAATACATTTATAATAAGATGCGAGATTAAATTTAGGAGAGAAGATATGAAAGAAAAAGAGCGTTTAATTATAGAATCGGCTATGAAGTTATTTGCTACTAAGGGTGTAAATGCGACATCAGTGCAGGAAATTGTGACAGCTAGTGGTATATCTAAGGGAGCTTTTTACTTATATTTTAAATCGAAAGATGAGCTTTTATTAGCGACACTTCGATATTATTATGACAAAATCCAAAAGAAAATGCTGGATATTGAACAAGAGTCTTTATTACCACGTGAAAAATTTGCAAAACAATTACATTGTCAGTTTAATGATATACAAAAGCATAAAGAATTTATTATTATGCATGCGAGAGAAAATGCAATTCCGTTTAATAAAGAAGTAGAAGAATTTATGATGCGGATGAAGTTAGAGTCTCATGCATTTTATCGGAATAGTTTATTGTCCATTTATGGTGAAAAGGTTATGCCATATTTATTGGATTTAGTAATTATAGTAGAAGGCATATGCCGTGGTTATTTAGAATTAATTATTTTACAAGCACCAGAAATTGACTTATCGTATGTCGCTGCTTTTATTTTAAAAAGAGTAGATCATTTAGTAGATGGCTTGGTAGAATCTTCGGAAGAACCTATTTTACATGAAGAAAAGCTTGGAGAATTCCTTTGTAAATCAGAGCTTATTAAGGAACAAGTTAAAGAGCATTTTTTAAAAGAAATTATTGTATTTAAGCGTAGTTTAGCTGATCAATTAGAGGATGATGAGTTGTTAGTAACGTTAGATGTTTTAGAGGCGGAAATACGATTGCTTAATCCAAGAATTCCAGTAATTAGAGGTATGTTAGCAAATTTAGAGGCGTATCCGGAATTAAAAGAATTTCGATTACGACTTATAGGATACTACAATATAAAAAATTCTTAATAAAAATAAGTAAAAAACTCCTTGTTTACACAAGGAGTTTTTTCTTAAAGACTATTTACTATTTTGAGACCATTCTTCAACATCCCAAACTTTTGTAATCCAATCTTCATAGAAGTCCGGTTCGTGACATACAAGGAGGATTGTTCCTTTATATGCTTTCATAGCCTTCTTAAGTTCCGCTTTTGCTGTAACATCAAGATGGTTTGTCGGCTCATCAAATAGTAGCCAGTTACTTTCCTCACCCATTAGCTTACACAAACGAACTTTTGCTTGTTCTCCACCACTTAATTGACTTAATGGGCGAGAAATATGTTCATTTTTTAATCCGCATTTTGCTAACATCGCACGAATTTGATGCTGGTCTAAACCAGGGAATGTATTCCATACATCATCAATTGGTGTTATATTGTCAGCTTTAACTTCTTGCTCAAAGTATGCAGGCTCTAAGAAGTCACCAAGGCTTGTTTTACCGCTTAAAGGCTTAATTTTACCTAAGATTGTTTTTAGTAACGTTGATTTACCAACACCGTTACATCCAACAATAGCAATTTTTTCACCACGTTCGATCGTCATTGATAGCTTTGGTAGTAGCGGATGTGTATATCCGATTTCTACATTTTCACCTTCAAAGACGAAGCGACTACTTGCGCGACTTTCTTTAAATGAGAATTCAGGTTTAATTGCTGTTTCTGGGCGATCAATAAGTTCCATGCGATCAAGTTGCTTTTGACGACTCTTTGCACGACCTGTCGTTGAATAACGAGCCTTGTTTTTTGCAATGAAGTCTTCTTGCTTTTTGATAAACTCGCGCTGCTTTTCATAAGCGTTTATATGTTGGTTTTTATTGATTTCTGCTAGTTCTAGGAATTTTTCATATGTCGCTGTATAGCGTGTCATTTTTGTGAATTCTAGATGGAAAATAACATCAACACATTTGTTCATAAATTCCGTATCATGAGAAATTAATAAGAATGCATGTGGGTATTCTTTTAAATAATTTGTTAACCAATGAATATGTTCAACGTCTAAATAGTTAGTAGGTTCATCAAGCAATAATACTTCTGGCTGTTCAAGTAATAGCTTTGCAAGCAATACCTTTGTACGTTGTCCACCACTTAGTGCTGAAACATCACGATCTAAACCAATAGCATCAATTCCAAGACCACGTGCAGCCTCTTCAATTTTCATATCTAGTAAATAGAAACCACCTGCTTCAAGTGCATCTTGTATTTCTGCCATTTGTTCAAGAAGTTCTTCTAGTTCTTCTGGTGTAGCAGTTCCCATTTTTTCTGTAACTTCATTTAAAGCTTTTTCCTTTTCGAATAACGGTAAAAATGCATCCGCTAGTACGTCACGGATTGTACGTCCAGGCGTTAAAACAGTATGCTGATCTAAGTAGCCGTAATGTGTGCCCGGTGTCCATTCTACACGACCTTGGTCATGAATAAGCTGACCAGTAATGATATTCATGAATGTTGATTTACCAACACCGTTTGCACCAACTAATCCAACGTGCTCACCTGCTAATAATCGCATAGATACATCTTTAAATAATGTACGATCACCAAATGTATGTCCTAATTTTTCAACTGTTAATAAGCTCATAGTATCCTCCGTCCAACTTGAAATAGTACCTTGAATCATGATACTAAATTCTTTCATATAATGCCATCATTTCAAAATGTATATTTTTTCAAAAGAAGTGTTTGTAAATGTTAGTATATAAAAAAGTTACTTCTACCTACAGAAGTAACTTTTTGGTTATGCCTTTTGTTTAACTTCACTAACTTTCTTTTCAGCTACAATAAAATGCGGTCTACGTTTTGTTTCATAATAAATACGACCGATATATTCACCAATAACACCTAGGAATATGAGTTGAATACCGCCAATAAATAGTATAGCGGAAATGAGAGTAAAGTAACCAGGAACTTCCACACCACCAAGGATGATTTGAACGAACGTAGTGATTACGTATAAAAGTCCTAAAATGGTTGTTAGTAATCCGAGATATATAGATAGACGTAACGGTTTATTATTAAATGAAATTACACCATCAATTCCGTAATTTAATAATTTCGAGAAGGTCCATTTACTTTCTCCATCAGAACGTAATACATTTTCATATTCAATGATTAATTCGTTATAACCGATCCAAGAAAATAAGCCTTTTGAAAATCGGTTGTATTCACTTAAAGATAATAAAGAATCTACTGCTCTTCGACTTAAAAGTCTAAAGTCACCAATACCGTCTACTAATTCAATATCTACAAATTTATTCATCACTTTATAGTAAAGACGAGAGACGAAAGAGCGAACGGGTGAATCACCAGTTCTTGTTCTTTTTGCAATGACTTGGTCGTAGCCGTCGTTATATCCTTCTAACAGTTCTTTTATTAACGTAGGAGGGTGTTGTAAGTCAGCATCCATAATAACAATTGCATCGCCTGTAGCATATTTTAAACCAGCTAACATTGCAGCTTCTTTTCCGAAGTTTCGACTAAATGATATGTAGTGTACTGACGAATCTGAACTAGCTAAATCACGTAAAATATTTAAAGTATCATCTTTACTACCATCATTAACAAAAACAAATTCATAATCGGTAGTTAATTTATGAATTTCAAGAGAAGTCTCTGAATAAAAGGCTCGAAGCACCTTTTCTTCATTGTAGCATGGTACAACGATTGAAAGAGTCATTTTTGACACTCCTTGTTTGTAGTGGGTTAAAACAATGTTATGCGTTTTTATATGAATCTATCCAATTGGATAGATTCATGATTCATTGATTGCTCATTATTGCTTTTTAAAAGAAAATTTTCGTCGTGCTTTTGGATTTTTGAAAATTAGTAAAGCTATACAGATAATTAGTGAGATGATTGATATAATCATACCTAATTTGAAGTAAGGTGTAACGTAAGTCATTTCGATTACATGTGAACCTTTTGTAATGGGAACACCGATAAAGGCAGAATTCGCTTTCGTAAATTCTGTTTCTTTTCCATCAATTTTTATAGTCCAGCCTTTACTATATGGGACAGATAAATATAAGAGCCCGTCTTTATTTGATTTGATATCCCCTTTTAAATAATTGTTCTTATAATAAATATTTTCAAGCCTATTTTCAGTTAGTTTTTTTGTTTCTTTTTGTACACTTTCATAGTTTACAATATTTGCTTGCAAGTCACCTAATTCATACTCACCTGCCATATCAATAGAGATAGTTAGGTTTTCTGGACGCTCATTGCCCAAATTGTAAACAAACCTTTCTAACGGATAAGAGTATGCACCAGCATCGTCCCCTTTTCCTATCGTTTTTCCATTAACAGTTGCATTGAATGTGCCTGCATTTTTTAATTTTAATTCTATCAGTAGATCACCAGGTGTATCAGGATAATTGATAGGTACAATCATATTTCCAAAGCCATGAACAATTAGTTTATTTTCTTGTTTTTCCATGTTTTCGAATTTTGCTTTTTCCGTTTTAATAGATACTGCCTTTGATTTGAGGTCTTGTTTATTAAAATGGTTTAATGAAAATTCTTTTGTATTATTAACGACAACAGCATGTAATAATAATTGATCACGCTGAGCGAAGTTTAATTTAGAAAATTCTTCTTCACTTATAGCCGAATCATATACATATCCTAACGGTAAAGCATAGTCATTTTTGTAAATATTATATGGTCCTACTTGCTGTAATAGTTTATATCCATAAGGTACATTCTTTGAATCTGTATCAGCACTTAATACGCGATATTTTATACCTAGCATATTTTCGAGTAGTAGTCGACTATCAGCTTGATAAAACATTGAAGGTGTATCGTACATTTGGAATACACCATATTTATTTTTCATAAAGTCATGGACATAATAATTAACTAAGCTTTGATACGTACTTACGCCATGATATCCTTGTAGCATTGGTGTGTTATATTCGCTATATGGATTAAGAATACGATAAAAGTCTTTATCATTTTCTTGTATGTAGCGAATTGCAGCAATTTCTTCTTTATTATCATAGCCTGGTTCGTGTAACTTTTCAGTTGAAATCTGGCTCTGTCCGTAAACGGTGCTAAGTATATTATTCGCATACATATAATTCATAGAAATTGTGCTAACGAGTACATTCAATACAACTAAAAATTGTATGAAAGGTTTGGAAATATAACGCCATAAACATACTGTAATAACAGAAAGAACGACAGTTCCGAGTAAAATGTTATCAACGTCTTGTAAAGGTTTATCAGTTACATTTATATTTGCTTTTCTATAAAATGCATAAATGAATAATCCAATAGACACTAATAAACTTATTAAATAAGGTAATTTGTAGTCTTTCTTATGAATAATCATCCAATCTAGAATGTATGCAATTGTTTGGGCAATTACAAATACAAATAAATAGAACCATCTAGATTGCATTGCTGAAAAACCATTAAACACAGAATATGTATATGGAAGCATAAACAGAATGAACATGAATAACGTAAAGAATACTTTATTTTTAACGAGTTTATCACGTATAAACATTCCAAATACGATTAAGAATAAAATTAAAGCTGGTAAAGCTAATTGATGATTTTCAGCATTATACATGAAGAAAATATTTTCCATTAAATCTTTATAAAATTTATCTTCAAATAATAATGGTATCTCAAACTTTTTTGATAGTCGATCAGCACTAAATACGGCATTAACTGATGGGAGGAAGCAAACGGCGGCTAAACCGAGTGATAATCCATACAATAAACCGATTCTAATATAATAAGTTAGAAAAGAGACAATCGTTTTATTTTGTTGTGTCGCAAAGTATTGGAATAATGCATAAATAAATATGAAAATACTTGTGATAAAAGCAAAATAAAAGTTTGATGCTAACATTAAAGTAGCAGCGATTAGGAAAAGTCCGCGCTTCTTTTCAATAATATATTTATCAAGTCCCCATATTACTAATGGTAAAAATACAATGGCATCAGCCATGAAATCCCATAGTAAAGAGTGGCGGATGAAAGTAATACAACCACCATATATAATAGCAGCAACAAAAGATGAGAATGCTGTTTTATTATGGTAACGTAAAGAACCATACATGAATACCATAGCTAAAAAGTTTTTTAAAATACTCATGTATAATTTCACGTCATATACTTGCTCAAGACTTAGTTTAGGTAGTAACAGTGTAATCCAGAAAAACGGTGATGTGCTGTAATAATAACTAAACTCTCCAAATAAATCTCCACCTAATCCATAATCAAAAGACCAAAAAAGGTTGCCATCTTTAAAGGCATGTTGTAGAAGAAACGTAAAAAAACCAAATTGACGTAACGCATCCCCTGTACCAGAAAAGGCTTGATTAGATGTTAAAAAGAAATAATGAAAAGCAAAAGCGCACAATAATAATATTGGCATAATTATTATTGTTTTCTTGGAAAAGAATTTATTATTCGGCTTTATGCTCATAAAAATTGATAATCCTCCTTTGAAAGTCGTTACATGTAGCAACTAGTTTTTAGGTAGCATATAAAAACACACCAATTTTTAAAGGTGTGTTCTTTAGTTTTAACATGAGAAAATATATATTTTTGTTGAAGCATATATATTTTTACAAGCGTTGAAGTTCATAGTTTACATGTAATTTAGTATAAGGCATTTTCAGAAAGTAAGTCAATTTGAGCTGGAATATATAGCATTTTTTTACTGAAGAAAAATGATGGTATATAAAAAAGCAAAAAGCTTTTCCATTTTTAAATAGGAAAAGCTTTTTGCTTTTAAGCATGTTTGCGAATAATCTTTTGTTTTATAAATCCTAAAACGAATCCACGTATTTGAGGATCAATTACAATTCCGATTATACCGTATAGTATACCAGTAAGAGTTAAAGCAACTAATGGTGGTAAGTTGATTAATGCAATTCGGTATATACCGTAACTAATAATAAAGGCTAAGGAATTAAATATAATTCCTTTAACTAATAATTGCATGCCTTTACGAATAAAGAGGGTAAATCCAATTAATAGTGTAATTTCGGTAATGATGGCTGCGGCAGCTGCCCCCATCATTCCATATTTACTACCTAATACAATATAACCTATGATGGCAACAACTAATCCAATAGTCATTGTTGTTGCACGTTTCCATTGCTGGCCAATCGTTGTTAAATTATCGGCTAGTGGATAGTTAATTGATTGTAAAATAACCATAAACGCTAGAATAGCAAGAGCGTCACCAGCGGGAGCGTATTTTTCTCCTAATAAACTAACAATCCAGAAACTTGGATCAGCAATAAAGGGGATAGAAATTCCCATTCCTAAAAAAGACATAAGTTTTAATTCAAAACTTGATAATTTTCTATGTTCTTCAATATTTTTCTCATTACCAAAAGCAAAAAGTCTTGGATAAAAAGCAGCTGCAATTACTCCAGGTATTTGATATAGTACAGCAGGTATTTTAGATGCAGCACCAAAGAATCCAACTTGCTTATATGTTGAAACCTTTTCTAATATAATAGGGCCCAATTGTGGTAAGAGCATAATAATGATTCCGTTGATCGTGAAAATAAGTAGTTGATCTAAAATGCCTTTATCCCAACCCTTATGGACTTTCGTGTAACGTATTGTCATTATAAAGGCGATAACACCTGTTACAAGACTAGATACCCCGTACATGGCAGCAACCATCATAAGTGACCATTGGAAAGACATCCCTAGTAATAGGGCAGCAGCAGCTGTTACACCTTGTAGTACAGAAATAATAGCTGTAAATTGCATGCGTTCTGTTACTTGGAAGTAAGCCATACCAACACCTTGTAAGGTTGCTCCGAACATTGTTGGTAGGACAACCCAATATACCATCGCACGTAAGTAAGCATCGGGATAGAAGAACTGGGCAAAAATAGCGAAAAGTACAGAAATTACGATAGCTAATATTAAACGAATACGTAAATAACTACTTATTAGCACACTAATATTAGCATCGCTTCTCGTTCCTTCACGCATAAACGTATGTGTTAAACCTGCATCTGTAAAGTAACAAATAACAGCTGAAACTGCTAACGCAGTTGTAAACATACCGTAATCACTTGGAGAAACATATCTTGCAAAGAAAATTGTTGCAATAGCCAGTACAAAGCGGACAGTAATGTTTCCTACAAAGAGGTAGGATGCGTTTTTTAGAATTTTATTTGTTTTCATGAGAAAAGACCTTTCTATTCTTTAGGACCCGGTTAGTTTGTCCTATTTGTAAATTTAATTTGTTCACAGAAAGAGAGAGTATCGTTATATTTTCAGTTTAAGAAAACAGAAATTTAATTCGTACAAACCAAAGCATTGCATATAGTTTTTTACTACGCTTTCCATTCTTTGAATAGATTTTACGGCAATATTTCCTTATATCTTTTTTGATTAATTGAACTTGTGATTTATCTAATCGAGAGTTTTCTTTAATATATATACAAGCGTTATTGATGACTGTATAAGGGAATAAATAAGTCTCAAGAATCTCAATCAGTGACTGAGGGTCTTTCGTAATGAAGTCTTGAGATTTATTATGTACCCAATCTTTCATACGATTGAATACTTCTAGCTCTTTTGTTGTTTTTAATTCATAATCTTTATACTTAGAAGAAAGATTTCCTTCTGATAAGATTCTATAATAAGTTAAGTATTCATCGACATAACATACATTTGTCAAACTCATAAGTTTAAATAAAAACTCTAAATCTTCTCCCCAACTACATCCTGGTGTAAAACGAATGTTATGATCCATTACGATGGATCGTTTGAAAATCCAAGTACTTGTTTGAGCAACAACTTGATGTGTTAGGAATGCTTTTGCCATATCACCTTTAATAAAGTTTGTTGTATGTTCAACCTTCTCGCCTGTTTCTTCGTAGAAATTCATATAACCACAATAGCACGCGTCCATGTTGTTTTTATGCATACTCTCGATTTGTTTCTCAATTTTAGTTGGATGCCATAAGTCGTCACTATCAAGGAAAGCGATATATTCTCCGCTAGCATTTTCGATACCTGTATTACGGGCTACCGAAACACCTTGGTTTTTTTGATGAACGTATTTTACTTGCCCTGGGTATTTTTCAGCAAGGTTTTTCACAATAGAAGGTGATTGATCTTTACTTCCATCATCTACAATTACAATTTCAATGTTTTTATATGTTTGATCTAGTATTGACTGCATCGTTTCTTCAATATATTTTTCCGTGTTATACAGGGGTATGACAACAGAAACAAGTTGCTTTTGTTCCATCATAGAATTTTTATCTCCTCAAGTTTTTTATGTCTTGCATCATATATACAAGCCTTTTGGAAGGAAGAAGATTACAAGAACATCTGTATAAGTTTAACGCATATAAACTTTGTAAATCAACTTTCTATTGTTGTACTTTGTATAAAAAGTATTTATTATAGAACGTATTGTGTTGTAAAAATATAGAAATATATTTTGAAAATTATGTATCTGAAGGGAGAAGATGAGATGTTAGGGCGATTTACTCGCAAATCTAATATAATCCTTTTAGGGATTATTATGATAGTCGGTTTTGCACTTCGTTTTGCAACTTTACAAACACATGGTGCAGATCTATCTATAGCTAGCGATGATATAGGTTATCAAAAAACGGCAAATATTTTATTGGAAACAGGGATGTTAACATATCATGAACCAGATAAACCAACGATTCATATTATGCCGGGTTTTCCAGCTTTATTAGCTGTTGTATTTTATTTTTTTGGAAATGGCAGTGAAGGTCTTTTTGTAGCAAAATTAATTATTATCCTATTAGGGGTACTTAGTATTTTGCTAACTTATAAGATTGGCACTTATTTATTGAATTCTGCTGCAGGATTAATAGGTGCTTTCTTATTAGCTGTGTATCCTCCAGAGATTGTTATGGAAAATTTAACTTTAACAGAAGGACCGTTTCTATTCCTTTCATTAGGATTAGTATATTGGAGTTTAAAATTAGCTGATACTCATAAAACGAAACATCTTCTGATTGTATTAATTTTCTACTTTTTAGCACTGTACCTCCGTGTACAAATTGCCTTATATCCAATCTTACTATTTGGGTATCTTTTAATGAAACGCTACCCATTCCGTATTATGATGAAGCAAGCGATTATAAGCATAGGAATAGGACTTATCGTACTTGGACCATGGTGGGCTCGCAATTACATTCAATTTGATAAATTTATCCCACTAACTGCTGGGGCAGGGAATCCGTTATTACTTGGAACGTATCAAGGGAAAGGTTACCCAGAAGGTAAGGATATGGGGGAACTTGAAATAGAGTTACATGCAAAATACCCTAATCTTGAAGCACATGAATTTATGGAATTAGAAGAAAAAATAGCGATTGATAAAATGAAGGAATGGTGGAAAACTGATAAGGAATCTATGATAGAGAGTTATTTAGTTTTGAAGCCAGAAATTCTTTGGAAAAAACCGTATTATTCTATAGAGCATAATATTGAAGTATTCAATGTTTCTGCAAAGGATATGAATGAAATATATAATTTTATTAAGACGACGTTTTTAATATGTACAGTACTTTCATTTATTTTCCTTTTAAAAAGGTGGAGAGAGACTACATTTTTATGGTCAATCCTTTTATTGCAAACAGCTTTAACATGTTTTTATGTTGCATATGAACGATATGCATTACCGTTAATACCATTCTTATTTATTATAATTGGAGTTGGGACCGTGGCAACTGTTATGAAAATTAGTAAATTATTAATTAGAAAAAAATAGTTTGCAATAAAAAACATCTTAATTTTTTTAAAAAATTAAGATGTTTTTTTGTATATATTCATATTTAAATAGAAAACTATTCTTTATCGGTTTCAGGTTGCGTTACTTTTAATTTTTGTTTTAATAACGCATAATCTTGCGTTAACGTTACAAGTTGATGATGTAATTTAGAAATTTTTCTTGTTAAGTCAAAAATTAATATGAAACAGAATAATAGTCCAAATAAGAATAAAACAGATGGAGGATATTCTACGTGTAATAGTTGGCCAATCCAATTTATAATTTTTTCAGTAGAACTTAAAATAGCCATTGCAACACAAACAAAAATCCATAAAATAGCATATTTAGTTTCTAAAGCTCCACGACGAATGGAATTAATAATTAATAAAAATAATAATAGAATGAAGATAAATGAAAAGGTAATTATAGGCATTTATTATCAACCTTTCACAATTTTTTGCATCAATATAGCAAGGCTTACTTTAATCATGTAATATGCAGATTTAAGAGGTGTGATAGAAGATTGTCCCCCTTGACGCTCTTGCATATTTACGGATATTTCATTAATGCGTAATTTTTTCTTTTTTAAATGAATAAGGACTTCTGGTTCTGGATAATCTTTTGGATAATTATGTGCAAAAATCTTAATTACTTCTCTATTGATAGCACGATACCCAGAAGTTGGATCCATAAAGGTTTGTTTTGTTAGTACTTTCAGTAGAGCAGTAAAATAAAAAATACCAATTCTTCTAGAAATACTACCTTTATAGGCTGTTTTCTCTGTAAAACGTGAACCTAGCACCATATCGCATTGGTCTTCAGCAATAGGTTTTATAATTTTGTACAAATCATCAGGATTATGTTGCCCATCAGCATCGAACTGAATCGCAATATCATATCCATTCTCATAAGCGTATTTATAACCAGTTTGTACAGCTGAGCCAATACCTAGGTTATATGGTAAGTTCACAAGGTGAACAGGAAAATCATTTACGATTTGAGCTGTTTTATCATGTGATCCATCATTAATAACGCAAATGCTTAATTCTGTAAAATGCTGTTTTAGTTTTAATAATCTTGTTAATGTATCTGCAATTGCTTCTTCCTCGTTATACGCAGGAATAATAATTAACGTTTTTGGTATTGAAATTGGTACCTCAATAGACATTATCGCACCATCCCTTATATACTTAATTATATTATAGTTATTTTTAAACGAACCTTATCTAATATACCATTAATAGTATAGCAAAATAAAGGAAAAACTGGTGGATTATTTTAGGAGACAAACAGTAAATAAAAGATAAGAGGTGGAATTTTTTACAATAAAAAATACATGCAAGGATGAAATAAACCTGTGCATGTATGAAGTGAGAGTATCGTATTATATATTCCATGGCTTACTTAAAGTTAAAACTTCAGCCATCTCTTTACTTTTTAAACGTCCCTTTTTTCGGTTTTCCGCGCGTTCTAAACCGGTTGTGTGTAACCAATGTTCTTCTTCAGTTTCAGGAAGTACTTGTGGTACGGATGAAGGTTTTCCATCTTTTATTGCCACAAATGTAATGAAGCAAGTAGCAGCAATTCTACGCTCGCCTGCTAATAAGTTTTCTGCGATTACTTTTACGAAAACTTCCATTGAAGATTTCCCTGTATAACATACAAATGCTTCATAACAAACAGAATCAGCTTGGTGAATTGGAGTTAAAAAATCAACTGAATCAATAGATGCTGTTACGCAATGTTTACGACTATGTCTTGCAGCCGCAATTGAAGCAATACTATCAATTTCTGCTAATAATTTCCCTCCAAAAAGTGTTTGGTGATTATTTAAATCGTTAGGAAAAACACGTGTTGTCTTAATTGCTTTAGATTCTCGCATGAATTTCTTTTCCATATATTCAGCCCCTATAGTCTGTTTTCAATCAGAATAATATGTGTAAGCAGATTACTCATATTAGATATTTAATGAAGTAAAGTGTATTCCAAAAGAGGATTATTTAAACTTCTGTATTTGTATTCATGTAACTGAAAGAAAATTTATTTTATCTAAAATGTAGTGTAAAAGAGGATTCGCTTACATTGCAAGTAAAAAGTAATGACTATGTATTTGTCATAGAAATTCCCTATCAGCCGTGTACCCATTCATGATAGAATCGTTTTGTTATGAATGGAAATAGAGGTGCAATGGACATATGAATCATATACAAACAAATTTTTCATCTTTCTTCAATAAAATTACAATCGGTGCGATGCTCGCATTTTTTGTTTATAGTTGTTGGGCAGCATTTGAGACAAGTAAGCAATTTTTTGGAGGAAGTACAACAAGTGTAACAATCATATTAGCAATTTTTATCATACTTATTTTGTTAGTGGCATCAATTCTACAATATCGTTTTACAGATAAACAATTTCTTATTTTTCTTATAAGTATATCTATAGTTGTGAGGGTTAGTATGCTGTTATTTGTAGATGCTCCAATAATTGGTGATATGAAAGTGATGTATGAGTCTGCAAAGCAGATTGCAATTGGTAATAATATAGGGACTGTAACTCATTTGCCTTTTATTATATATGAGTCGGTAATTATTCGTATATTTGGTGATTCATTATTCGCTTTACAACTATTTAATATGCTATTTTGCACAGGAACAGCATTATTTATTTATCGTATTGCGGGAATGGTTTTTGGAGAAGAATGCGGTCGTATTGCTTCTATCTTTTATGCTCTGTATATTCCAAATATATTCATGAGTTCCGTATTAACTCCTGAATCACTTGCAATATTTTTATTTTATTTTGCTTGTTACATACTTTTATATAAAGGATTAGATCATCCTTATATGTGGGTGTTTTCAGCGATTTTATTTGCATTTAGTAATATGGTTTTCCCAATGGGATTATTTCTTCCTATTTTTATTACGGTATATGTATTATTAATCGAAGTATTTCAATCAGCAACGAAACAAAAGGTGTTACTAAAAATGATAGGGATACTTATTCTATTTTATAGTGCCCATTTTAGTGTGAATTATGGAATTAAGGCAATGGGATTGTCACAATATACGATTTCAAATGAGACGTATGTTCAATCTGTTTTAATTGGAAAGACGCAACATGAAGAAAAAATATCGAAAAATCAAAGTGTAACAGAGCATATTGATCAAAAGTTAAAAGAGATTGAGGGAGAAAGATTTAAACTTTTAGAGCCGATGATAAATCAGTTTTCAGATGAAGGGGTAAATTCTATTCTTTTCAAATGTGAAAAACTGATATATATAGCCGTAACATTGTTTATGACTATAGCTCTATTACACTTCCTTATTAAGAAACAACAAAATGAGGGATATATGTTGTTCTTATTTTTAATTAGTGGCTACGTATTGTTAAAGCTCTTTCAAGTAGATATGGCATATTACAATGTAATTATGCCGGCATTGTTCATTTTGCAGAGCTTTGGTGTTTATATGAGTTATGTGTATTGTCAAAAAATATTTTTCAGAAAATAAAAAGAATCCATTCTGGATTCTTTTTTTGATGGAAGATGAAATTTAGTAGTCAGTGCAGATGAAAAGTATGCCTGACTTGAATTTGATCCCGCTATTTTCCAGGCAGTAAGACCCCCACCTCAAAATCAGCGAAAGCAAAGAAGTTAGGTGGGGGGCGGGCTGCCCGTAAAAGCCCGATTGGTGAGGGCTGATAATCAACGGGGGATGAACAAAACCCCCGTTGATTAAAGTTTCACTTTATCTTATCGATTTAGTTCTAGTTGTAAATTATCGGCTGTTAGAGCCATTTGTGAGGAATCATCTTGAATTCCTTTCATTACTTGTGAAATAGCTTGTAGCTCGTGTTCAATTTTCTTATTCTGTTCTTTTGAGTTAGACATATCTTTTACAATTTCTTGGAAGTATCGATCTGTTGCTGACATACTATCCGTTCCTTCCGATACGAGAGAGCTAATTTGTTTCACGGAAGACGAGACACGGGTAATTTGTTCATTTGTTTTTTCAACGAGCTTTGTAACGTTAAATATAGATTCTTTCGTTTGCTCTGATAATTTTCGAATTTCACCAGCAACAACAGAAAACCCCTTCCCAAATTCTCCAGCACGTGCAGACTCGATAGCTGCATTTAGTGCGAGTAAATTGGTTTGCTCCGCAATCGATTTAACAATATCTATGATTTCATTAATTTTGTTAGAAATATTAAGGAGTTCATGAGTATCTGTAATAATCGTTTCCATATTCATTTGAATAGATCCCATTCGTTTGTTTTGCTGGTTTAATTGTTCTTTCCCTTTATTGGCTTTTTCTTCAGATGTTGTAGCTAATGATGTACCTGTTTTAGCAATCTCTACAATAGTTTCAGATTTGGCGGTTAGTTTTTGAATAGAAGAGCTTGTTTTTTCAGATACAGCAGCTAGTTCTGTTGCGATATGCGTAATTGTCATAGCAGTTAGTTCTTTTTCTTTCTCATGCTCTTTTTGCATTCTTTCATATTCAGATTCATAAGCTGCAAGAACAAGTTCTTGTTCAAGAGTAAATAATTTATTTATAACATTTATAGAATAGGAAAAATCATCGATTGTTGTTATTTTTGTTTGCAAAATCTTCATGATAGAGCGGAACAATTCTTGATAAGCAGCAGTATACCATTTTCGATGTAAACCAATTTGTACATGCCTTTTGGCAATCCTAACACGCTGTTCAATAAAATCTTCATGCATATTGCCGCTGAATAATTCTTTAATATGTGTTTTTAAAGTTTGTTTTAGTTTTGGAATAGAGCTGTAACGTTCAATAATAGTAATTAAATTAGGTTGTTTTGTAATGTTGGCATAGAATTTTTCAGTAATCCAATCAATTTCTGCATAAATAAAAGGCTGTAGTACTTTTACAACTTGTAAATCTTCTTTTGAAATATGTAGCATATCCATTTGAATTTTTAATTCAGAATTAGTAGGGACATTAAAAGTTATTTGTTGGTCCTTACTTAATTCGATTATACTGGCATTTGTTTTATTAATATTTTTTTTGAAAACCCCAAGCATCATTCTTCCCCCTGTATATAAAACGTTTTCAATTTTAAAACTAATATAGAGTAATTATATATGCTTATATATAATTACTCTATATTAGTTCGTTGAATAGTATATAAATTAAGAGAATTCTAGATAGAATTCTCTTAATGGCCTTTATTAATTTTAGCATGTGTTTTAAAGAAAACAGGGAAATGAACATTATATATTACAGTGACGACACGAATAATGAATGTTACTAATAAACAAACATAGAAAGCTAACACGTGCGCCCCCATAGCGTGTGTGATTAGGAAGCTAATTGCTCCTAAGATAGAAGCGATTGCGTAAATCTCTTTTCGGAATACGTAAGGGATATCTTGAGCACAAATGTCACGCAAAATACCGCCTCCAATACCTGTAATGACTCCCATTGAAACAACTAGAAATGAGGCGTCAACATGATGTGACATTGCCGCATTTGCACCAATAGCTGTAAAAACACCTAAGCCAACAGCATCAGAAAGCATAATAACGACTTGAAGTTTATTGATGCGCTCAAAAAACATACAAGTAAATAATGCTGATAATACACTTACGAAAAAGTAAATGGGTTTTACAAATGCGACAGGGGGCAGGTTACCAATCATGATATCACGAATAATACCGCCGCCGAGCGCAGTAGCTACAGCTAAACAAAGGACACCAAATAAATCTAAATCTTTTTTTAAACCAACTAATGTACCAGAAATGGCAGCGGCGATAATGCCAAGAAACGTAAATATATCGATTAATAACATGGCCTTAATCCCTTCCTCTTAAAGATGTTCCAGAGAAAAAATATACACTAAAGTATTGGAAATAACAATTACTTTTCGCTACATGTAGAAAAACGGATAAAATTCATAAAGAAAGCGTTTGAAAATGTTTGGAAAATAGCCATAAAGTAATTTGAAAAAGATATGAAAAGATTAATTTTACATTTTTTGATGTTGTTTATTTGGTAAAACATTACAATTATAGGTAGGTTATTTATATTTGTATAAAATGATAAAAAAATATTTATATACTGACAAAAATAAGGGGATGGTTGTTAGATAGATTTTATAAAAATAGGGGAGTATAGCTAAAGGACGATAATTTCTATTACTGATTAATACTTGTCCTGGCTAGTTTTAGCTGGAAAAATAGTTCTCGATTTGAATATGAGTTATGTTATAATTGCTAGGTGTGTTTGAATGATAAAAAATTATGATTAAAAGATAATGTTAAGATTTTGTATGGAGGTCTTGGAATGTTAGCAAATCAAGCTAGGGTTAGATTTGAGCATTTTTTGCTCTTTTTTATTATTTTACAGCCTGTTTTAGATTTATTAACGTCTCTTAGCATCACTTTATTAAAGTCAAATGCTACCGTTGGAATTTTAGTAAGATTCCTTATTATGGCTGTTGGTGGTATTTACATTTTAATTCAGGCAAAAGAGAAGGAAAATAGAAAGTTTTTAATTTATCTTATATTGTTAGCCGGAGTTTTAGGGATAGGATTTATTAATAACAAACTAGTTAAGGATCCTATTGTACTTAGTGAAGAGGTTAAATTCGTTGCGAAAGCATTATATATATATATCATGCTGGGATCATACATTTTAGCTTTAAAATCATTGAAAAAGACAGTTAATATTAGTGATAAGGTTCGAAATAGTATTGTATATTCTACATTAATCATTAACGCAATTATGGTTATTTCTATTTCAACATCTACTGACTTTGGTAGTTATGAATGGATGAAGGTTGGTTCTCGAGGTTGGTTCTATGCAGGGAATGAACTAGGTTCAATCTTAGCTATTATTTTCCCTATTGTAGTACTATATTCTATTCAAAAAACAAAGAGCTGGAAACACATTCTATATTGGATTCCATCACTTTTAATGATTTATTCGCTAATTCAAGTTGGTACAAAAGTAGGAATGGGCTCAATTGGTGCTACGCTAGCGGCAGCAATCGGGATTATTTTACTACAATTATTATTTGATAGAAAAAATCCGAACAAAAAATCCCTTGCACTTAATGCAGTAATTGCTATTGTCCTATTAGCTGGTGTAGTCGGAACGTTTAAACAAACGCCATTAGCACAAAATATGGGTATTCACAATAATTATTTATCAGAGCAAAATGTGGCACAGCAAGGTCAAAAAGAAAAAGAAATTAAAGAGAAGCTGAAAAAAGAGCAAGAACTTAAAGCAAAAGAAGAAAATCATCATAAAGTTGAAAAGCCAGAAGAAAAGGCGAAGATAGAAGAGGAAGTTAAGAAAGAGCTTGAGAAAGAGCAAAAGAAAGAAAATCAAGAAAATCTTATTTTCAGTGGACGTCAAGTATATGAAGAAAGACATAAGCAGTTCTTTAAAGAAGCGCCAATGTCACAAAAGTTATTAGGAATGGGTTATGCAGGTAACTTTAAATACAATGAACAAAAGCAGCCAGATCCAAAACTAATTGAAATGGACTTCCATGATTGGTTTTATGATTTCGGGATTATTGGCTTTGTATTACTAATGATTCCATTTATTTATTACGGGCTAAGAATTCTACTAGCATTTGCTACGAGATTTAAGGACATATTTAATATAAAATATGGAATGATTTCAGCAAGCTTATTGTTAGCGTTAGGTATTGCTTATATTGCAGGACATATTTTAACAGCACCAGGAGTTGGGATTTACTTTGTAGTGGTGTTAGCTTATCTAATAGTAGACCTAGAAATTGAATGATAAAAATAAAAGCTAACTTTTGTTAGCTTTTATTTTTTAGTACAGTAAAATAAAAATAGATGGAAACGTAGCGAGGATTTAAAGGAGGAAAAAATATGAAAATATTGCATATGAATGCAGGAGCAGAAGATGGGGGAGGGAAAACACATATTATTTCACTTCTCGATCAGTTTCCAACTGGTGAAGTAGAATTAGCAGTATTTGAAGATGGAATTGTTGCGAAGGAAGCAAGGGAGTTAGGGATAAAAGTCCATGTGTTTTCACAAAAATCGCGCTATGATTTATCCATTTTAAAGAATATAAGTGAATTTATTAATAAAGAAAAATTTGATGTAGTTCATACACATGGCCCTAGGGCTAATTTCTATGTTTCTTTAATGAAAAAGAGAATAAAGGCAAAATGGGTAACGACTATTCATAGTGATCCATTTCAAGACTTTACTAAACAGGGCTTAAAAGGTTGGATTTTTACGAAATTAAATTTGAAAGCCTTAAAAAATATAGACTTATTTTTCGTTGTAACAAATAGATTGAAAAAAAGCCTGGCAGCATTAGGTATTTCAAATGAAAAGATGCATGTTATTTATAATGGAATTGAATACGATAAGGAAAAAGCAGAAGGCTATAATAAAAAAGAAATGTTCAATATTGATGAAGATGTATTTACGGCAATCCAAGTAGCACGATTACATCCTGTCAAAGGACATGAAGTTTTATTCGATGCGTTACAACAAACAAAATTAGAGAAAATTAAAGTATTATTAGTTGGCGATGGCCCATTAGAAGAAAATCTAAAGTCATTAGCTACTGAAAAAGGGATTAACGATAAAGTAGAGTTTTTAGGACATCGTCAAGATGTAAAACAATTATTTGCGTCGTCACATGTAAATTTATTAACTTCCCATAGTGAAGGGTTCCCACTAGTTTTATTAGAAGCGGCAAATCAACGCGTACCATCAATTGTGACTAGGGCTGGAGAAATTGAACCATTAATCGTAGATGAAACTTACGGATGGATTGTGCCAACAGGTGATGGAAAGGCATTAGCATTAGCTTTAGAAGAAGCGTATGATAAGTGGAAAACTGGAGAGTTAGCAGCAATGGGTAAACATATTTATGAGCATGCTACTATGAACTTCTCACTTCAAAAACTATATGAAGATACAAAGGAAACATATAAGCAATTAATAGCGAAAAACTTGTAACGATAGAGAGGATAGTTAACTATGGCAGTACAAACAGTTGATATTCTAGGCGTTCCTTTTTCTACAATGACAATGGATGAAACGGTCCAATATTTAAAAGAACAACTAGAAGCGGAGCGAACTCATACGTTTCAGGTAGTAACAGCAAACCCTGAAATTGTTATGTGCGCAAAAAAGGATGAAAAGTTCTATCAAACATTATTGAATACAGATTTAATTACACCTGATGGTATTGGGGTTGTAAAGGCAAGCGGGATGCTTGGTACACCTTTAAAAGAACGTGTAGCAGGTTTTGATTTAATGTGTAATTTACTTGCGAAGTTATCAGAAGATAGTAAGCCGGTATCTGTTTTCTTATTAGGTGCAAAGCCGCATGTTGTACAAGCTGCAGCAGATCATTTAACAAAGACATATTCAGCTGTATCCATCGCCGGTATACAAGATGGTTATTTTAAACAAGAAGACGAAGAGAATATTATTTCTCGCATTCAAGAAGCAAAACCAGATTTATTACTTGTTGCACTTGGTTTCCCGAGACAAGAGAACTTTATACAAAACAATAAGCATCGTTTAGAAACGAAAATGGCTGTTGGAGTAGGTGGAAGTTTAGACGTATGGGCTGGAGAGGTAAAACGTGCACCAAAATGGATTCAAGCAATTCATTTAGAGTGGTTTTATAGATTATGCAGTAATCCAACACGCTGGCGTCGTCAGTTAGTATTAGCGGAATTTTTAAAAGAAGTAGTGCGTTCGAAAAAGTAGCGAAATATCGCTGCTTTTTTTATTTGTTCATTTTTAATAAATTGAAACTTTAATCAGTGAGGCATCCCCACAGATTATTAGCTCTCACCAATCGGGATAGACGTTTTACTTTTTGGGAATGATGAAGGAGAATTTTTTACACAAAAGTATTTTACTTATACAATTCACACATGTAAAATGATGTGTAAAGACACCTGTGTGAGGAGGACTTCTAGTGGGCAAGGTTAAAGAAATTTCGAAGCGCAAACTACTAGGTATAGCTGGGCTTGGATGGCTATTTGATGCAATGGATGTTGGAATGCTTTCATTTGTAATGGTAGCCTTGCAAAAGGATTGGGGATTAAGTACGCAAGAAATGGGCTGGATAGGCAGTATTAACTCAATCGGTATGGCAGTAGGAGCGCTTATTTTTGGGATACTATCAGATAAAATAGGGCGAAAATCAGTCTTTATTATTACATTATTATTATTTTCTATCGGTAGTGGTTTAACTGCATTAACAACAACACTTGCGATGTTTCTCGTTTTACGCTTTTTAATTGGTATGGGGCTTGGCGGAGAGCTTCCGGTTGCCTCTACACTAGTATCAGAGAGTGTTGAAGCGCATGAACGTGGGAAAATTGTTGTGTTATTAGAAAGTTTTTGGGCAGGTGGATGGCTAATTGCAGCTCTTATCTCGTATTTTGTTATTCCTAAATATGGTTGGGAAGTTGCGATGGTATTGAGTGCAGTTCCAGCATTATATGCTTTATATTTAAGATGGAATTTACCGGATTCCCCAAGGTTTCAAAAAGTTGAAAAAAGGCCATCTGTTATTGAAAATATAAAATCAGTTTGGTCTGGGGAATATCGTAAAGCAACAATTATGCTATGGATTCTATGGTTTTGTGTTGTCTTTTCCTATTATGGAATGTTCCTTTGGTTACCGAGTGTAATGGTGCTAAAAGGATTTAGTTTAATAAAAAGTTTCCAATACGTACTTATTATGACATTAGCTCAACTTCCAGGATATTTCACCGCTGCTTGGTTTATTGAACGTCTCGGTCGTAAATTTGTTTTGGTTACGTATTTAATTGGGACAGCTTGCAGTGCTTATTTGTTTGGGGTTGCGGATTCATTAACAGTATTAATCGTGGCAGGTATGTTACTATCCTTCTTTAACTTAGGTGCTTGGGGAGCATTATACGCCTATACACCTGAGCAGTATCCAACGGTTATTCGTGGTACAGGTGCAGGAATGGCAGCAGCATTTGGTCGTATTGGTGGTATTCTTGGGCCACTATTAGTGGGATATTTAGTTGCTTCAGAAGCTTCACTATCATTAATATTTACGATTTTCTGTGGATCAATTTTAATTGGTGTATTCGCTGTAATAATACTTGGACAGGAAACGAAGCAACGAGAATTAGTATAAAGTGAAAATTTGAACGTATCCCTGACCGTTTATTATCCTACACTACTCGGCTCTTTATAGGCAGTTAGTGCGGGA
Organism: Bacillus cereus group sp. BceL291; assembly: GCF_051776705.1. Taxonomy (NCBI): domain Bacteria; kingdom Bacillati; phylum Bacillota; class Bacilli; order Caryophanales; family Bacillaceae; genus Bacillus; species Bacillus cereus group sp. BceL291. Next base: position 86,305 of record NZ_JBPWAP010000018.1, read on the forward strand.
TAAAAGGGGAGAGGAAACCGAAGTGGTTTCCTTTTTTCTGTTTTTTTAGATAAATAATGGTATAGTAAGAAAAAGGGATTATTTCTTATAAAAGCGAATGTATACAACAGGACATATGGACAAAGAATTAGGTGGTTGAAGAAATGAAAATTTTACTGATCATGGAAGAGGCAGAAGAGAGAAGAGAGTTAGCTGAAAATTTCACTGAAAATATGAGAAATGTAGAATGTTTTGAAGCAAAGACAGGAACAGAATCTTTATTTATGATGAAAAAACATATACCAGACTTTGTTTTTTTAAGTTCCAAATTACTAGATGGTACTGGTTTTGAATATGCAAGTTTATTACGAGAAATAAATTGCTATACAAAATTTATTTTTGTAGGTGAAAACATAGAAGAATCTATTACAGCTTTTCGTTTCCAAGCATTTTATTATTTATTGCGACCATTTCGTGAAGAAGATTTACAATTTCTTTTATATAAAATAGGTAAAGAACAAGGTGAGAAAGCAAAGAGTTATTTGCGAAAACTACCGATAGAAAGTCAAGAGGGTATACGATATATTCTTCCAGAAGATATCGTATATGTAAGTAAAAATAAAGAAAATAAAACTGTTTCAATTTACACAACGAATAATCAGTATATTTCAACATATACACTTCAGGAATTAGAAAATAAGCTAAATGCATATGATTTTTTACGTGTACATAAAAGCTATTTAATTAATATGTCATATGTAAAAGAACTGAAACCTTACTATAATGGCACGTATAATTTGTATTTAGATAGGTATGATGAGCAACCGATTCCAGTCAGTCGTAATTATGTAAAACGCCTTCGAAATAACATTGAATTATAGTAGGTAATGAGAGTATTTTAACATGATAAACTGAAAATCCTTCATGATAGGGAGGATTCAAGTTAAATATTCAGAAAATTTAGTACAATCTCCACTAAGAAATAGTATTGGGGGAATTGTATGTGAAGACATTGAAATCGATCTTACTTTGGGGCATTATTACAGCAGTAGGAGCAGGTGCTTTTGGGGTAGTAGCTTTATCACAAGGTGAAACCATTAATGCTGTATGGCTCTTAGTAGCTGCCGTATGTGTATATGCAGTTGCTTATCGCTTTTATAGTAGATTTATAGCGAGAAAGGTTTTTAATTTAGATGATAATCGGCAAACACCAGCCCATACATTAAACGATGGGAAAGACTATGTTCCAACAAATAAGTGGGTATTGTTTGGACATCACTTTGCAGCGATTGCTGGGGCGGGACCTTTAGTAGGACCGATTTTAGCAGCACAAATGGGATATTTACCAGGAACCATTTGGATTATTGTTGGGGTAGTTGTTGCGGGGGCTGTCCAAGATTTTGTCATTTTATTTGCTTCGATGAGACGTAATGGTAAATCGTTAGGAGAAATGATTAAGGATGAGATTGGACCTGTTACAGGACTAATTGCAATGATAGGTATTTTAGGAATTATGATTATTTTATTAGCAGTATTAGCGTTAGTCGTAGTAAAGGCACTAATCGGAAGTCCTTGGGGAATGTTTACGATAGCAGCAACGATTCCTATCGCTATTTTAATGGGAGTTTATATGCGCTATATTAGGCCTGGTCGTGTTGGAGAAGGATCAGTAATTGGTATTATCCTACTTATTTTATCTCTTGTTGGAGGACAGTATGTAGCAGAAAATCCAACACTTGCAAGTATGTTCACATTTAGTGGTGAAACAATTGCTATTATGCTTATTGTATATGGATTTATCGCATCGGCATTACCAGTTTGGATGCTTTTAGCACCACGTGATTATTTAAGTACATTTTTAAAAGTCGGAACAATTGTAGGGTTAGCAATCGGTATCTTAATTGTAGCACCAGATTTACAAATGCCAGCAGTTTCGAAATTTATTGATGGAACTGGTCCTGTGTTTTCTGGAAACTTATTCCCGTTCTTATTTATTACTATTGCTTGTGGTGCAGTGTCTGGATTCCATGCTCTCGTTTCATCAGGTACGACGCCGAAGATGATCGAGCAAGAGGGACACGCACAGCCAATCGGTTATGGAGCAATGTTAATGGAGTCGTTTGTAGCAGCGATGGCGATGATTGCGGCTTGTGTATTAACACCGGGAACGTATTTTGCAATTAATAGCCCCGCAGCACTTATCGGTACAGATGTTTCGCAGGCAGCTCAAGTTATTTCCTCATGGGGATTTGCTATTACACCAAATGAACTAAAAGATCTCGCTGTAAATGTTGGAGAGCAAACAATTTTATCACGTACAGGTGGTGCGCCAACATTAGCGATAGGTATGGCATATATTTTCTCACAAGTAATAGGTGGAACGGCCATGATGGCATTTTGGTATCATTTTGCGATTCTCTTTGAAGCTCTATTCATTTTAACAACAATTGATGCCGGAACGCGTGTCGGCCGATTTATGATTCAAGATATTTTAGGGCATGTATATAAGCCATTTGGGAAAACGGATTCTACATTAGCGAATGTAATCGCTACAACATTATGTGTATTAGGGTGGGGATATTTCTTATACCAAGGGGTAATAGATCCGCTCGGTGGAATTAATACATTATGGCCACTTTTCGGTATTGCAAATCAAATGCTAGCAGGTATTGCATTATTACTTGGAACGACAATTTTGTTCAAAATGGGAAAAAAGGCGTACGTTTGGGTAACACTTATTCCAACTGTCGGGTTGCTGATTGTAACGATGACGGCGGGATATCAAAAGCTATTTCATGAAAATCCTAAAATTGGATTTCTATCGCATGCAAAGGTATTTCAGGGAGCATTAGATGAGGGAAAAGTGTTAGCGCCAGCAAAAAATGTTGCTCAAATGAAGCAAATTATTTTCAATGATTATATCGATGCAGCGCTTTGCGGAATTTTTATGATAGTTGTAATCGCTGTGTTAATTTCAGCACTTCGAATTTGGATCCAAGTATTAAGAAATAAGCCAATGCCGTTAAAAGAGGCACCATATATTCCTAGAGATGAAAGTGAGTCGAGGAACTATGCTTAAAAAGTTGTGGCAAGTATGGGGTGAAAGAAAACGCTTTATTAGTTTGCTCGTTGGGGTACCAAGTTATGAAGTATATGTGGAGCATATGAAAAAGCATCATCCTGAAGAAGAGGTTGTATGTCAAAAGCAATTTTTTGCTGAGGCACAAGAAGCAAGATTTAATGCAAAGGGTGGAAAAATATCACGCTGTTGTTAATGAAAAAGGGCGAGTTTTCGCCCTTTTTATTTTTTTGCTGTTTCACGTGGAACAGCAAAAATAAACAAAATATTTGGGAATTAAAGGTATTTCGTATACAATAAGGTGAGGAAGGGGATAGATGGAAAAGTAGGGAGATTATTTTATGTTAAGGGACTTATTTGTAAATACAACAATTATTCTTTCCTTTATTTTTATTGGAGGTCAGCTTTTAAGGGATAAGCCGTTAAAAGAAGGATTCTCTTTTGGGCAGAAATGTGTAGTAGGCATTTTTACTGGGATACTAGGTATAGTATTAATGTATTTCAGTGTTCGTGTTGGTACCATTCTATTGGATTTACGCTACTTAGCTGTTATTCTAGCTGTTATTATTGGAGGACCGATAGCGAGTACCATAACAATTGGTATGATTTTAGTAACTAGGCTGTTGTTTATGGATTATTCATTAGCTTCTCAAGTGGCTTTTTATACAATCATTGCGATAGGAATAGGGAGTATCTTTATTTCGCGCATGAAGCTTTCTTTAGGGGGAAAGTGGGTATGGTTACACACATATATTTTATCTATTCTAATCCCAGCGTTATATATATGGTTAATTAAAGAGATCCACATAGTGGGATTATATTTAATTTCTAGTATTATTACAGGTTACATAACATTCATAAGTGCAAATTATGTTTTACAATCCAATGAGTTATTTCAAAAGATGAAACAATACGCAACGATAGATGCATTGACAGGTTTAGGAAACGTAAGACAGTTTGATTTAGAGATGAATCGTCATATTAGTAATAAGAACATGAAAAATGATTCGTTTTGTTTACTACTTATAGATATTGACCACTTTAAGTATGTAAATGATACGTACGGGCATCCTGCAGGGGACGAAGTGCTAAAACAAGTAGGATGTATTTTACGAGAAACTTCACAATTTCCAGATTTGGCTTTTCGAAAGGGTGGAGAGGAGTTTGCACTTTTGATACCGAATAAGGGATTAGCTTACGGAATTCTTACGGGCGAGCAAATTCGTACAGCTGTTGAAAGTCACTCATTTCAATTGTTAGATGAAACGAAAATAAAAATTACAGTTTCGGTGGGGGTTTCAGAATATGAAGAATCACCGGAGCAATTTATTCAAGCGGCAGATGATGCGTTATACTACTCGAAACGAAATGGTAGAAATAAGGTCAGCTCTGTATCTTAAAGATAAGATGACCAGAAGACATAAAGCTTATAAAAAACACTCACAGAGGCAATGTATGAACTTTGTGAGTGTTTTTTATTTATATATTAGACAAGTTCTTTTGATACAACAAATTTACGATATGCACCATGGTGAGTTGGACCTACGTATTCGTTAATATTGAATGAGTAACGAATAGCAGCTGTGATGAATTCTTTAGCAGTTTTTACTGCTTCTTTCACAGGTTTTCCTTTTGCAAGTTCTGCTGTAATTGCAGCAGAATATGTGCAACCTGCGCCGTGTGTATTTGTCGTATCAATTTTTTCTGATTCTAGAAGGTCGAATGTTTCTCCATCATATAGGACGTCGATTGCAGTTTCCGTACCAAGTTTGCTACCGCCTTTAATTAGGACGTATTTCGCACCTAAAGCATGGATCTTTTTCGCTGCTTCTTTCATGTCTTCAAGAGAATTAATCTTTACGCCACTTAATTGGTAAGCTTCAAATAAGTTTGGTGTTACAACTAATGCCTTTGGAACAAGAACGTCACGTAAGCAATCATTCGTTTCAGGATGTAATGCTTCATCAGCACCTTTACATACCATAACAGGGTCAACTACTACATTTTTGAAATTGTGCTTTTCGATTGTTTCTGCAACCATTTCAATAATTTCTACTGATCCAAGCATACCTGTTTTTAAAGCGTCTACGCCAACACCTTCAATTGTTGTTTCTAATTGTGGTTTTAATGTAGAAGCTGGGATTGGAAATACGTTATGTGCCCAACCGTTATGTGGATCCATCGTTACGATTGTTGTAAGAGATGTCATTCCGTATACGCCCAGTTCTTGGAATGTTTTTAAATCTGCTTGTATACCAGCACCGCCACTTGTGTCAGAACCAGCGATAGTAAGTGCTTTATTTAATGTCATTATGAAAGCCCCCTCGAGTGATATAATGAAAACTATGTTCTCACCATTATATCAATGTTACGAATAAGTACAAAGTGAAAAGTAGATGATTTATTTTAAGAGCTATTTAAAATCTTGTATGCAGGAGACTGAGTATGTTTCGAGATAATCGTACAAATGAATTAGTTATATTAAAGGAAATTGCAGAAACATTAAATACATCAAATGATACATATCATGTATTGCAAGCTGTCCTAGAGAAATTACTAAGTGTAACAGGTTTAACGACAGGATGGATTTTTCTTGCGGATGAAAATGGGAAGTATACGAAGTTAATTGATTATCAATTACCAGAGGCACTTACATATGAAAATAAACGCCCGATGTGCGAAGGTGAATGTTGGTGTTTACGAGGTTTTGTAGATGGAAAATTAGAGAGAGCCGTTAATATTATTGAATGTAAAAGAATTAATAATGCAATTGAATATAATTGGGGGGATACGGAGGGCATTCTTCATCATGCTACGGTTCCTTTAAAAGCTGGGGGAGAAAAATTTGGGTTGTTAAATGTTGCAAGTCCGGGTAAAACACATTTTTCAGAAGAAGAATTAGTATTACTCCAATCGGTTGCCTTCCAAATTGGTACGGCTTTAAAGCGAACAAAATTATATGAAAATGAAAAGAGAAGAGCACATTATTATGTGAAATTAGAGCGTTTCATTCAAGATTTAAAAACGATTCATAAGTTTAATGTACTACCTGAAAAAGTGGTAAATCACGTAGGTGAAGTATTTCAATGGAATCAAGTAGCGCTTTTTATTAGGGAGGAAAAAGAATTATCTCTGCGAGCGTCTTACGTTCAGGAAGAGTTAAAAGAGGATATAAAAGAGGCGGCCAAGAGGGCGTTAGAACAAGATGAACCAGTTCTAATAAAACATCAAATAGGACATAATGTACATCTAAATCGAGCTGTTATTGCTACACCAATACATATTCAAAACCATATATTTGGTGTTTTATGTGTTAGCCTGAATAATGGAGAGTTTGATGCTAATACAATAGACGTAATTCAAGCATTATCGAACCATGTTTCGTTAATAATAGAGAATTTGAGGTTAAACGAGCAGCGCCGTGAACTTGTGCGAATGGAAGAAAGAAATCGGTTAGCAAGAGATTTACATGATTCTGTTTCGCAAAAATTATTTTCATTAACCTTCATGACAAAAGGCGCCGAGGCAGTTTTAAAAGGTAAAAATGAAAAGGTAGATCAATCTTTGCATGAGATGCGTGAACTTGCGCAAGGAGCTTTGAAAGAAATGAGGACATTAATTTGGCAGCTTCGTCCGGCGGGATTAGAAAAAGGATTATTGCCCGCTCTAAAGCAGTACGGTGAAAATTTGGGACTGAAAATTAGGGAGCAAGTTACGGGTGTTCGTGATTTACCTCGTGTAGTAGAAGAAGTTTTGTGGCGCATAGGCCAAGAAGCACTGAACAATGTAAGTAAGCATGCAGGTATAAAAGAAGCGACGATTTATTTTACAGTGAATGAGAAAAATGTATCATTAGAAATAGTTGATCAAGGAAAGGGATTTGTGGAAAAGAATATAAAAGAAAAGAAATCACTAGGTATGACTACGATGCGTGAAAGAGTAGAATTAGTTGGTGGAACAATTAAAATTGTAAGTAGTAATAAACGAACGAGCGTAAAAGTAAATGTACCATTATGATGTGAAAATGAGGGAAGTTTGTGAAAATAAAAGTATTGTTAGTTGATGATCATACAGTCGTTTTAAAAGGATTAGCATTTTTCTTAAGTACACAGGAAGATTTAGAGTTAGTTGGAGAAGCGAATAATGGGAAAGAAGCGTTAGTGAAAGTAGGAGAAACAACTCCCGATGTTATATTAATGGATTTATACATGCCTGAAATGGATGGTGTTGAGGCGACGGCATATATTAAAAAAGAGTATCCAAATGTGAAAGTAATTGTATTAACTAGCTTTTCTGATCAGGCGCATGTGTTACCTGCATTAAGGGCTGGAGCAAGTGGGTATATTTTAAAAGATGTAGAACCAGATCAGCTTGTTGAGGCTATTCGAAGCGCATATAAAGGTAATATTCAATTACATCCGGATATAGCAAATGCTCTTCTCTCTCAAACATTACCTGTAGAAGAAAAGGAAAAAGAACCTTCTATTCAAGTGGATGTGCTAACAGCGAGAGAAAATGAAGTATTGCAGCTATTAGCGAAAGGGATGAGCAATAAGGAAGTTGCATCTGTTTTAGTTATTACAGAAAAGACGGTTAAGGCGCATGTAAGTAGCATTTTGAGTAAGTTGAATTTATCTGATCGTACGCAAGCGGCATTATATGCAGTGAAAAATGGAATTGTATAAGACGAAAGTCGTAAGACCAAGTTCGCCTTTGGAAGGTGGACTTTTTTTATGGAAAAATACGTCTATGTGAGGACGAAATTGTCATTATATAAAGATAAAATATGTTTGTAAGCAACAAAACAACAATTACAAGGGATACCTTTTTTGAAAGCATATAACAACATAAGAGTGAGTACTAGGAGGAATAAATAATGGCGTGCGAGACGTTCTCGATTAAGTAATGCGCAAGCATAAGCGACAACGAGGACTGTTCTAGATTGTAGAAACAACAAAAACAATTAAGAGCAGGATAACTGTTCAGACGAGT